>JBLHHD010000160.1:0-6686 GCA_047614605.1 Alteromonadaceae bacterium | reverse complement strand
CAGCGATGCGGTAGCCCGCGACCTTAGTATTGCCGGTGATAAAATCAACGATCCGGTATGGCGTATGCCGTTATACCAGCCTTATGATGATTTGTTCAAAAGTGAAATAGCCGACATGTGTAACTCACCAACGATTGGTACCGGCGGAGCGATCACCGCAGCCTTGTATTTACAACGTTTCGTCAATGATTCTACTGATTGGGTGCATTTTGATATTATGGCATGGAATAACCGTAAGCTTTCAGGACGTCCGGTAGGCGGCGAAGCTTTTGGTATTCGCGCAGTCTTTGGCTATTTGCAGTCGCGTTTCACTGCTTAACCGTTTTAAAGTGGGGGCAGCAACGGCCCCCCACTCTACTTTGGATAAAGCTTAAAATTAAGCTTTTGCTAACGCTGACTCATCATTACCAGCGTCGAGATGTTTGATCACAACCCCATAAATAATCAACGAAACGGCTGAAATCGTGGCAATAGCAGCAAAAATATACCAGATATAATGGGCATTTGACGCGGCGGCTTCCCAAGCTTGATGGGTTTCAAATTTACGCGGGTCCGGGCAATAAGCTTCCAGTAAATAACCTGATAAACCAAACCCCAGTAACGAACTGATAAACGAGTGCAAGTGTGAAAAGCCTAAGTAAAGCCCCTCTTCCCCCTTAGGTGCCTGCAACGAGAAGTACTCTAAAAAGCGCGGTGAAATAAACGACTCAGCCAACCCCTGAAAGACAATACCAATCACCATCATAAACGCAATGGGATGCATTTGCACAAAACCCAAATCAACATTACCGCCATCAAGCATATTACCTGAGGCCATCAGTAATGCCGAAAGTGGCATAATAAACATACCCACGGTCATTGAAAATAACGCACTGCGTTTACTCATCATTGAGGTAACAAAACCCACCGTCAAGAAAACCACCAGCGGGTTAACATTGGCATACCACGAAGGCGAAGCACCTTCACCAGCCATACGTAATACATATTTAGGCATAGTGGCATACAACTGATGCTGGACCATCCAAAATCCGGTGATAATCAAAATCAAAGTGATCAAACGACCATTACTTAATACGGTGCCCAATGCCTTTAAAATCTCGCCCATCGACTTGCCGCCCTCTGTCGGTTTAGCGCTTTTGAAGAATACAAAGATACTGACAAACGCCAGCAAAGTCATGCTCGCCGCAAAATAGTTAAGGTTAATTAACCCCATATCACCCATTGATTCACGCAATGGTTTAACCACTGTTTTACCAGAGAAGGCACCGATGTTGACCATCATATAGAAAATTGAAAAACCCTTGGCACGGGTATCAATAGTTGTTGATTTGGCAACGGTTGCCGTAATAACGGCTTTGATAAACGAACCACCGATCATCAGCACGACCAAAATTGGCACGATGATCCAGCGACTATCCGACTGTTGTAAACCGTGATAAGTCACCTCACGGCCATACTCAACCAGCCCTTGACCCTCTAGTAATGCCGGTAACAACGCCAAACCACTGTAGCCGATAGTTAACAGGGCAAAAGCAAATAACAATGCATTCCTAAAGCCTATCTTATCTGCCAGTGCACCGGTAAAAGTAGGTAAAAAATATAAACCGGCAGAAAATGAGCCCGCCAACCAAGCGGCCTGCACATCACTAAAACCTAAAATACGCGATAAATACAGGGTGATCACAATGAAAACACCGTAATAAGCGGCACGCTCCAGCAACTCTACCGAGTTAGCGATCCAAAATATCTTGGGGAAACCCCCAATATTGGGTGAGTTTTGATTGTTCGTCATAAACTAATTTTGCCTTCTGAAGATGTGAATGAATTGTAACACAGGGGCAGCATGATACCCTTTCTCCCATAAAACTGATAGTAAGCCAGTCTAAAACTCAGCGACTTGTTAAATTTTGGCTAATCCAGCGGTATGACAAACGAAAGCCAGGGGACAAATCAGACAAGACCTTTATGGACCTTATTTCACGCTGAGGTATCACCTTGGAAGACAACTTCACCCAACATACGCCACTGTATAGATGACAGGGTAAGTTATGTTAGTGCTGACATTCCAGATGCGGGTCGTCACATACCAAACCTTGGTCTTAAAATCCGTGTTACTGGTCAAAGTCAAGATAAAGCCGTTGGTCAGGTGTTGATTTATAAGTAAATCAGCATTTGCTAATGGCAAACATAAAAGCGGGCCTTACGGCCCGCTTAGTTAATCTACCAATGAAACATTAAGGACAAGTTGAGCCATAAATATCTTCAACCCAGTTTGGGTTGTCGATAAACGGATTACGGTTACCTTGTTTTTGATGAACTCGGCCATTACGACGTACTTCCCAAGCTGAAACCGCATCTGCTCTGTGCCATGCAACCAGAGTACATAATTTACCCAACAATGCTGAGGAGCCAGTACCTACGTAGTTGGCAATTTCCAGATCAGGTGTGCCCGAGTTGTCGTTACCTTCATAACGTACATCCATATACATTACCATTCGAGCTACATCACCTTTAACTTCATTACGCGGCTCAAAGCTATCCGAATCAGTTAGATTTTGTGGTGACTCTGAAATTGGCGAACCACCATTATCAAAGTCTTTATTGCTACGGGCTGAGTTAATGCTGACATCTGACGGACGCAAGTGGTGAATATCGGTATAAGCCCACTGACCACTAGACGGGAAACCATGACTCTTCGCCCAAACGTGCTCACGATTCCAGGCATCCTGAGAGCTTGACTGACCAGCACGCTCAGATTTTGGAATTGAATTGCCTTTATACAGCAAAACCACATTATTGCTATTAGCCGTATCTTCATCGGTAAAGCTCAAAGCATCCCAAACGCCTGGTGTGTAACTCAGTTTAGTGTGCCCTTGCCCAATAATACCGTTTAAAGCCATTTTGAGATTATTGCCCGATTGCCCTAGCGCATTAGCATAATAGGTATTGTAGCTATAACCTGCCGGATCGTCAGTGCCTGGAGGTGGAGTTCCACCGCCGCCACCGCCAGTGCTGGTATCATAAGAAGCAGTCAGGGTAAGACTTGAAAAGGTGCTGTAAGCATTAAGCATTACGTGATAAGTGCCCGTTTGTGCTGATGCAACCGAACAGGTTTCGGTGTTGCCGCTAGCATAAGGTCGACAATCATAACTGCTGGTTGTCGGTGCTGAGCCAAACTTGGTATACAAGTCTGAATCACCGCTTCCGCCACTGGTTTTGATCACCAGATTTGTCGCGCCTGCTGGGACATCGATGGTAAATTTTAATTGCTCAGAGGTACTGGCAGTAAGACTCGTTTTGGCAGTGCCATTGGTAAGCACAGTATCACCCGTTCCGCCCCCACCGCCGGTATCACCACAACCAGCAAATACGCCTGAACCCGGGTTACCCGGATTGGACTGTACTGCCCAGTCGTTAACGCTGTTGGTGTCGGTTTGTGAACTACGGGCAATAGAGACATTGGTAGCCGTAATACCCCAGCCGGGATCTTTGTTTTCCCAGGCAACCCGGTCAATTTCACTGCCATTATTTTTGAGGATCATTCTGTCACCGCTGTTTCCCAGGGCTAAAGTCATCCCCGTAACAGTAGGTGCCTGAGAAAATAAATTGGTAAATCCGTTGGTATCTCTGGCGACAGTGGCATAACCGCCTGCCCCTATGGTGCCAGAAAGGTTGAATGATCCTGCATTATCACTCAAGGAATAGTTACTCAAACTCAAAGATGAGCAACTGGGGTTATACAGTTCAACAAATTCCTCTGTAGTGTCGTTGCTCGGTGCATCGTACAATACTTCAGAGATCAGTAAGTCTGCTGCTGCAAATTGCGATACACATAATAAGGGTATCGCAAGGGTTAGATGTTTTAGTCTCATGGGTATTCCTGTTTTTTTAATTATATTTTTTTATTTTAAAATACGGAAATATTGACGACTGTACTGCCCACTGCAAAAATGATGTTATGCACAGTACAATCGATACCGGCTACCGCTGCCGACATTAGTCAAATACGTTGGCTGATCATTAGTTCTCATCCGAAATGTCGGCCCAGCCGAAACATTGATTTTGCGCAAGCGCTACAATCAAACGACTTAGAATAAAACCATTAACTTATTGATTTCATCATGCCTTGAGTAAGCTTTTGGCAACGCCGACGCTTACGTTTCAGGATGAGAACTCATTAGCTTAATCAGCCCACGACTGGCTAAAATTTGAATTTACTATGGCACATACTAAACGAGAAGTGTTACATTTTTATTAATAAATAGATCGCTTAATAGTAAATTAGCGCCTAAAAAGTGGTAGACCAGTCCCAATATCATAACGCTAGTAACTGACGGAACAATCAGCCTCCCATCAAAGTAATGCCTTTTGAGTGGCCTTTGCGTTAAAATAATCGCCCATGAATCCAATCGCTACGGTATTAGATTGAATAATTACAAACTGCTGCCAGCGCTGATCTCTTTGTTACAAACCCGCAATATCACCGAGTCAGCCAAAGCCCTGCATGTCACTCAATCAGCCATGAGTAAAACGCTCGGGCAAATTCGCCAGGCATTTAATGATCCCATCTTAGTCAGAGAAACTAACCATTTTGTCCTAACCCAGCGGGGCGAAGCGCTCAAACAGCAACTACCCGGGTTATTACAACAACTCGACGGCCTGTATTTACCCCGCACTTTTGACCCCAAAAAATGCACACGCAAATTCACCTTTGCTTCCACCGATTATGTGGCCCAAGCCATCTTTCCCAGTATTTGCAGCGCTATGAGCCTTCAAGCTCCCGATGCCAGCACCGAATATCAATCGTGGGATAAACAATGGCTTGATGAATTATCCGGTCGTTCACTGGATTTAGTGTCGAGCATTACCGATGTCATTCCCGAAAAACTTTATGGCGAACTGATGGCTCAGGATCAACAAGCTATTGTGCTAAGAAAGACCCATCCGCTGTGCACGCAAAAGCTGACCATTGACGATTACACCCAGGCAAAACATATCTTGATCAGCAGCGGTGGAGATAAAGATAGCCCGGTTGAACAAGCGTTGGCGGTCATTGGCAAACAACGCCAGGTGTTTGCCAATGTGCCCTTTTTTCAGGCGGCTATCGAGCTGCTATTAACCACCGATACCTTGCTGACCACCCCTTTACATATTGCCGGTGATTTTGCTCAGCGTTATGATTTACACATCAAACCCTTGCCATTAACCCTCAAACCCCATAACTATTACTTGTTATGGCACGCCAAACACCATCAAGACCCACAACATAAATGGTTCAGAGAGCTGTGTTATCCACGGCTTAAACAACATCTAACTGCCACCATTGCTCAAGGCATGAAATTACTTCATACCAGTGAGTAGTTATAGTGATTTTTGTTCATGCTTGATAGGGGTTATATTAAACTCACTTTCAAACAGACACTCAGGAAAAATCGATGGAATTTAGTGCATGGGCCACGTTGGCAACAATTTGTTTAATGGGGGCAATGATGCCTGGTCCGAGTCTGGTTGTGGTCTTAAAACACACCGTAGCGGGCGGTCGCCGTAATGGCTTGGTAACAGGCATTGCTCATGGTTTTGGCATGGCCTGCTATGCCACTTTAACCATTATGGGTTTGGCCGCCGTGATCAACGAAAGTCCGTTGCTATTTAACGTCATTCGTTATGCCAGTGTCATTTTCTTATTATGGATGGCTTATCAGGCGTTAACGTCAAAGTCGGCATTATCCAAACTTGAGCAGCACAGTGGCAGCGTCACTATCAAACAAAGCTTTTTTGAAGGTTTGATGATCACCTTTTTAAACCCCAAACTGGCGTTATTTTTTCTCGCATTGTTTAGTCAGTTTATTCAGGCAGAGGCGGGTTGGCAGCAAAATATCGTATTGGTTGGCACGGCAGCGGGAATTGATACCCTGTGGTATTGCTTAATAGCGGTGGTGTTATCGCAGTCGGCGATGTTAAACAAATTACGCAACAATACCCATATCATCGAAAAAATCACCGGTATTGTGTTATTACTAATTGCTGCGAGGGTATTGGTTGAATAAAAGGGGATATAGATGCGTTTAGGTGCGCTTTGGCACACCTAAACTCACTAAGGTTTAACCTTCTTCTGGCTTTAGCTTCTCAGCCACAACCTCATAATCGTAGGTGGTAATTTCATTGGAATTACCATCCAAATCTTTAAAATACAACGACCATGCTGCGGTATGATCTGAGCATCGGTCAAGAATGTTTTGTCTTTCAAGATAACTCTTCCACTGCAAAAACGCCTGTCCATCGGTACTATAAGCGATACCGCTTGAGGGGATAAAATCCTTACTATTAAACAAGGCCAAATGAACGGTGCCGCAACTATCTTCAATGGTCAACGGACCATTTTCATTCTCAGCCCAAAAAGCCAGCGTCTCAACGACGGTAAAACCCAGCACCCGCTTATACCAATCTGCCGCCGCTTCCCGGTCAGAAACGTATACATGAATATGATCGATGCCTTTTAATTTTGGTAACATAAACCTTCCTTACATTGCTCTATTTATTATTGCTTTAAACGTAGCTCAATATATTAAATAAAGCAATTGGTTTGTTTAATTTCACATCGTTCACTTTTGGTTGTTCTTATGTGTTAAATACCAAAAAAACACCTTGTATGTATACGCTTTATTTTTATTAAGCTTCATATATAA
>JBLHHD010000159.1:0-6757 GCA_047614605.1 Alteromonadaceae bacterium | reverse complement strand
ATCAGCTTACGAAACTTTAATCGGCAATAAGGTTGATGACTGGCTGACAATTCTGGGTTTTCCGCCCTCCAGCACCACACATTAAAAACCTCAACATCAGGCGATGATTAAAAAACGGTTCAGTGCCATACTGAGCCGCTGGGGGACTATTGTATTTGTTACCCTGTACCCTATTAATTTGATCAGAGCCATATAAACATAGAAAAAACACTCAAGGAAGCCAAGGCCCTTCTCGAACAAGAGAAGGACTTGTCACCTGCCATTAAAGCAACGATAAATGTATTGATACTGATGCTGCATCTGTTTGCCAATCGGATCGGATTAAACAGCCGCAATAGCAGTAAACCACCGTCGACAGATCCGAATCGACCAAAAGACCTCCCTAAAAGTTCAAACACCAAACCCGGCGGGCTGCAGGGTCAGAAATTGACCGTGCATTAAATAGGTACATGTCGATGTGTAACACCAAAAGGGGGGCGTTTTATTTTCATATGAAACACGATTGGGCGATACCGCACTAATGCCTGAGAATATCACGGCATGTTTGGGACGTCGCATGGGATTACTCCGTCCTGATACAGCTAAAGTACTCCCTGAATATTTACTTTACGCCTATTTGTCACCAGCATTCCAGGAAACCATTAGAGCACATACAGTGCATGGTGCAACGGTTGATCGAATAGCATTAAAGGGCACCCCTACCGAACCAATTACAGATCCAAAAAAAAGAACAAAACGTTGACAGCGTTAAGAGATAGTTTGCTTTGTCGACTGGTTAGAAGAACAACGACAATAACGTCGCAAGAGCCAAATATACGTTTGGTTATTTGCCCCAGGCTTCGTTTATTGGCTTTACTGGCACCCCCATTGATTCAAGCGATGCCAATACCCGAGAGGTTTTTGGCGATCGCATATCAATTTATGGTATTCAGGATACCGTAGACGATAGGGCTACTGTGCCTATCCATTATGAATCCCGTTTAGCCAAGCCCGATATTCACGCGGCTGATATTGAAGCGTTAAATGACGATGTTGAAGAAGTCATAGAAGACGACGAAGATGTCGCCAGCCGTGAAAAAACCAAATCTAACTGGTCAAGGCTTGAGATTTTGGTAGGTGCCGAGCCGCGCATCAAACAGGTGGCTAATCACTTGTTGCAACACTTTGCCAACCGCACCAAGACGCTGGTAGGCAAGGGCATATTACACCGTTTGGAACTGGCAAATGGTGCTAGAAGAGAATGGGCTTTACATCAGCCTATTTCGTATAGGACAGTTGACAGGACCATCACATTATTTGAACGATAGTTTATATAACCCAAAGAGTGAAAGAACCTTGCCGAGCGTCAAATCACCCACCGACACCAAACCGCAAATAAATATTTATCGGTTGTAAATTATGGCGGGAATCTGAATATTAAAGGCCGGAGTCGACTGGTGAGTCGCGCCTCACGGCCTGCGCTTCGTTTTGGGTGTTCTAAGCTTTTTTAAGAATGTCTAAAATAGCTTTTTCGAGCTTGGGGTTCTTAGGATCGGATTTGTCGGTTCGCCATACTACTTCACCCGCGCGGTTGATGAATACGGTGGTTGGGGTGCCTTTGACGTTGAACATTTTGGTGATATCGTCACCGTTGATCACGGTTTTAAACCCATAACCTCGTTTGTTTAATACCGCTTGTGGGGTGGCTCCTTCATCTTCCCAGATGCTTACGGCCAACATTTTTAACCCTTGTGGCTGATACTTTTCATATAAGGCGTTTAAGCCCGGTTGCAGTTTCTTACAATAAGGGCACCAGGTGGCCCAAAAATGTAAAACCAGTGGCTGACCTTTGTAGTCAGCCAATGAAACGGTTTTTCCCTCTTCAGTCTTTAATGAAAAATTGGGTGCCGCAATAGCCTCAGTAGAGACCAATAAAAAAATCGACAATAAAACCACCGATAACCAACTGACTATTTGCTTCATATTACTGTTTCCTATGACTTTAAACTGATGCAGTGAGATAAGACCGTCATTCTAAAGCAATGTGCTCAGTTTAGGTGTAAATTTTTCATTGAGCGCCCAGTTTAAGCAATAATTTACGCAATTGAATATTGCCCTTTGCCGCATATCCATCAACAACTTAAGCCATTGCTTATAATCAGCCCCACGATATTGCCAGATCAATAAGCTGAACTGGTCCTCGCCTTTATCTGCATCCGGGTAAGCAATGATCTGTCCAACCGGGTGTTTTTTACCAAGATGTCTAATATGTAATGGTAATTGTGTAACGAGGTTGGCACAATGTGCGGCAGTTAAAATCCAGTATGGTTTAATCACAGTACCGACACAGATATCAAGGTAAACCACCGACGGGCAGCATGGCTAATGACCTATGCTGATGAGTCAATAACTTAAACCTTAACTTAAACCTCAACAGGAAAACCTAAATGACCATTCAAATCAATGACAAAATGCCAGCGGTAACTCTCAACGTTTTTGGCGAAAAAGGCCCTCAGGATGTCACTACCGATGAGCTGTTTGCCAATAAAAAAGTGGTGTTGTTTGCCGTACCAGGTGCTTTTACGCCGGGTTGCTCGATGACTCACCTGCCCGGCTTTGTTGCTAACGCCGATAAAATTAAAGCCAAAGGCGTTGACCGCATTATTTGTCTGTCAGTTAACGATGCCTTTGTAATGCACGCCTGGGGTGAAGCGCAAAATGCCAGTGAGATCATCATGCTCGCCGATGGTAATGGACAGCTAAGTGAAGCCCTTGGATTAACTCAGGATGCCAGCGCCAATTGCATGGGTGTTCGCGCTCAACGTTTTGCGATGATTGTTGAAGATGGGGTGGTAACCACGCTTAACGTAGAGCCTGTGCGTGGCGTTGATGTCAGCTCAGCCGAAACGATGTTAGGGCTGCTATAAACAAGCAGTCATAAGGGTTGGTTAGCGAAATACTTTTTCGGCATGTAAAGTCAGTCCCAGCCCGACACTGCCAAATTTGTCACCATCGACAATGTTGGCGTGGGCAAAATCAGTCACCAGCTGACTTCTGAATAAATCAACCGAGGTGGTGCCACCGGTTAAAAAGACTGAAGCCACCTCAGCAGGTTTAACCCCTGCCTGACTCATACAGTCGCGCATTGAAGCCACCACTTTTTCGCAGCTGTCCATAATGGTATGGTTAAAGTCGGCTTTATCTACTGCAATGTCAAAACCTTGCTCAACAAAATCAAGGTTGAGGCTAACCGCGTCATTATCTGACAACCCTACTTTTGCCGCTTCAACACCCAAAGCAACACGATGCGCTTCACGACGTTCAATCACTTTGATAAAGCGGTCAATCAGGTGTTTTTCGGCGATATCAATGCGCATATCTTTGATTTCGAGTATTGATGATTTTTCGTATAAGGTATTAATTAAATGCCAGCTGGCAAAGTTCGAAAACGGCACGACAGGTAATTGCATATTCGGTTTGTGAATGTTCTGCGCTTTATAACCAAAGTGTGGCATCACTCGCTTGAGGCTCAATTGCTTGTCCAAATCGGTGCCGCCAACATGCACACCAGTGGTCGCCAAAATATCGGCTGTTCGATCCGCTTTAACACCACGCTCGGGTGAAAGCCTGATCAAGGTGAAATCGGAAGTACCCCCACCAATATCGATGATCAATGCCAGCTCTTCGTGCGCTAGCGTTGATTCGTACGCCAGTGCCGCTGCAATTGGCTCGTATTGGAAGCTGACTTCTTTAAATCCGGCCAATTTAGCCGCTTTTTCGAGGGACTCTTGGGCTTGCTGATCTTTAAAGGTATTGTCATCCACAAAATGCACCGGTCTGCCAATCACCGCATGAGTTAATTGCTTGTCTGAGTCTTGTTCGGCGCGGATTTTAAGTTCTTTGATGTAAATGGCAATCACCCGTTCGAATTGCAAGCTGCTGCTACCGACATTGGTGCTCATTAATGACGAACCCAGCACGCTTTTCATCGAACGCATAAAACGTCCCTGATTACCGTCGATATAACGTTCGATAGCTTCCCGGCCAAAAAAAGCGCCATCGTACTGGTCAAAAAAGATGGTGCTGGGCATATCAAGCTTGTTATCTTCCAGTGCCACCAAAACAGGCGAGGCATTGTCAAACAAGCCAATCGTTGAGTTTGAAGTACCAAAGTCAATGCCGCAAAAGTGGCTATTCCCGTGGTCAATGGTCTGATCATTGGTTTGCATTGTCATAATCTAAAAACACCTGTGTTTGACGGGGTCGCGCATTATGCAAAAAACTCAGGCTGGCTGTAAAGCGATTTTTAAAAATTTGATAGCACATAGCAAAAAGGCAGCCAATAGCTGCCTTTTATCACTTAAATCGCCAAGCGATTAAAGGGCAGCGTCAAGCTGTGGCAAGATCTCAAACAAGTCACCCACCAAACCGTAATCGGCGATTTGGAAAATAGGTGCTTCAGGGTCTTTGTTGATGGCAACAATGACTTTTGAATCTTTCATACCGGCCAGATGCTGGATAGCACCAGAGATACCAACGGCAATGTACAAATCAGGTGCAACGATTTTACCCGTTTGGCCCACTTGCATGTCATTTGGTACAAAACCCGCATCAACAGCAGCGCGAGAAGCACCGATTGCAGCGCCAAGTTTATCAGCAATACCATCTAACAGTTTGAAGTTATCGCCATTTTGCATACCACGACCACCAGAGATGATAACCCGTGCAGCACCTAACTCAGGACGCTCAGATTTAGTCAACTCAGCACCAACAAATGATGATAAGCCCGCATCGGTCACGGTATCAACCGCTTCGATAGCAGCACTACCATCAAGGGCAACAGAGTCAAAAGCAGCAACACGGACAGTTAATACTTTAACCGCATCAGATGATTTAACGGTAGCAATCGCATTACCGGCATAAATTGGACGCTTGAACGTATCAGCAAAGACCACTTCAACGATGTCAGATATTTGTGCAACATCTAATAAAGCCGCAACGCGAGGCAAGAAGTTTTTGCCTGAGGTAGTGGCTGGAGCCAGAATATGGCTGTAACCTTTACCCAATTCGCTAACCAACAACCCCATATTCTCGGCTAGTTGATGCTCGTAAGCGGCATTGTCGGCAACCAATACTTTGGCTACGCCAGTGATTTTAGCGGCTTGTTCTGCAACCGCACCACAACCAGCACCGGCAACTAATACATTGATATCACCACCGATAGCAGCAGCGGCTGCAACGGCTTTAAGGGTATCCCCTTTAAGTGTGCTGTTATCATGCTCAGCAATGACTAATATACTCATGAGATCACCTTCGCTTCGTCTTTAAGTTTAGCTACCAACTCTTCTACGCTTGCAACCATAATGCCGCTCTCGCGCTTGGCTGGCTCAGAAACATTAAGTACTGTTACGTTAGAAGTCAGGTTAACACCAAAGTCAGCCGCCGGTTTTACCACTAAAGGTTTACGCTTGGCTTTCATGATATTAGGCAGTGAGGCATAACGAGGTTCGTTCAAACGCAAATCGGTAGTTACGATAGCTGGCAGGCTCAATTCAACCGTTTGCAAACCCCCATCAATTTCACGGGTTACTTGAGCTTTGTCGCCATCAATAACCAGTTCAGAAGCGAATGTACCTTGTGACATACCCGTCAATGCACCCAGCATTTGACCGGTTTGGTTGTTATCGCTGTCGATGGCTTGTTTGCCCATCACAACTAAATTCGGTTGTTCTTCTTCAACGACTTTTTGCAGTAATTTAGCGACTTGCAATGAATCAAGGTTGGCATCCGTTTCAATTTGAATACCACGATCAGCACCTAGTGCCAACGCTGTACGGATTTGTTCCTGGCAAGATTTGTCACCAATAGAAACGACCACCACTTCTGTAGCGATACCTTTCTCTTTTAAACGAACCGCTTCTTCAACAGCAATTTCGCAAAAAGGGTTAATTGACATTTTGGTGTTGGCTAAATCGACACCTGTGTTGTCCGCTTTTACGCGTACTTTTACGTTATAATCTATAACGCGTTTGACGGTTACCAAGACTTTCATAGCTTCTCCGTTGTGACTGAATCGGTCAAATCAGAACAAATACCCTGACTGACCGGATAGCAAAAAATTGTGATAAATCTACTGCCTGACCTTTGAAAGGTCAACCTAAAATCAACTGAACCGCCACTAAAATGTTAAAAAGTCACTTTAATGACAAAACCTGCGCTTTTATTTAGATGCAAACTTCAAGCTACGAGTAAAAGCGGGTATGATTAGCGACAAATTTAACGAGTGAGTTACTGTGGGATAAAGCGTTTATAAGCGTGTTATCTCACTGCAATATAAGGGGTATAGCCGTGGAACGTGAATCGATGGAGTTTGATGTAGTCATAGTGGGTGCGGGTCCCGCTGGATTATCAACCGCAATTCGACTGATGCAAAAAGCACAGGAAAACGAGCAGGAACTAATGGTCTGTGTGGTCGAAAAGGGCTCCGAAGTGGGCGCACACATTCTTTCCGGGGCCGTTTTCGAACCCCGCTCGCTAGCAGAGCTTATTCCTGACTATCTAGAAAAAGGCGCACCACTAAACAGTAAAGTCATCGACGACGAGATTTACTTGTTCACCAGTCAAGAAAAGCAAATTAAGTTACCGGGCTTTTTTGTACCAAAAACCATGCACAACCACGGTAACTACGTGGTATCAATGGGTAACGTCTGTCGCTGGTTGGCAGAGCAAGCCGAACAGCTAGGGGTAGAAGTCTTCCCCGGTTTTGCCGCCAGTGATG
>JBLHHD010000158.1:0-6767 GCA_047614605.1 Alteromonadaceae bacterium | reverse complement strand
CATTGACCAGCGAAGCCACATAAGGGGCGGATGCTTGAATATCAACACCGTGTTTGCTGGCGGTGACGGGCTGAATTTTGGCTTGATGATATTCGTTGCGGGTAATATGCTCCATTGCCAGCATTCGTCCAAGCACAACCGCACGGCGTTTCTTTGCTCGTTCGGGATGACTGATAGGGTTTAACGTCGATGGGGCTTTAGGCAAACCTGCAATGGTCGCCATTTCGGCCAGAGACAGCTGGCTGATAGCCTTGCCATAATAAACCTGAGCGGCGGCACCTACGCCAAAAGAGCGGTGACCCAGCGCGATTTTATTTAAATACAATTCGAGAATTTCATCTTTGCTTAACAGGCTTTCAATATGCAGCGAAATAAACAGCTCTTTGATTTTACGAATAAGGGTTTTGTCGCGGGTTAAAAAGAAATTTCGTGCCAGCTGCATGGTGATGGTACTGGCACCTTGTTTAACCGTTCCGGTGGTAATAATCGAAACAACTGAGCGAGCGATACCAATAATATCAATGCCTGGGTGTTGGTAAAAACGGCTGTCTTCGGTATCTAAAAAGGCGTTAAGCAAGGGTTTTGGTATTTGTTCTAAACGCAGTGGTATTCGACGTTTTTCACCGTATTGGGAAATCAACAAGCCTTCGTTGGTATAAATTTTCATTGGTGTTTGCAGATGAACATCTTTTAAAGAGTCGACACTGGGTAATTCATCAAAGATATACCAGTACGTAGCACCAACACTCAGCAGGCCCAGCAGGACTAACGATAAGGCAATTTTTAATAGCTTGTTTATGACAGACACACAAAGTCCCAACAACAAAAATAGGTAAATTAAATTTAGTAACTCGCATTATAGCGCGAATTAGATCAATTAAATCTTTTTATTCACGTAAAAAAGCACTATCTTGAATGGATAACAGAGAAAAATAAATACGCTGCGTCTATAAAATATGCTGAGTCAATTATTTAAAAAACAAACGCCTATGATGGTGGGAATCGATATAGGGTCCCATTCAGTGAAGGCTGTCTTATTGAGTAAGCAACACGAGCGTTACACCGTTGAAGCATTTGCCGTAGAGCCGATGCCAAAGGGGGTGGTTTCCGAAAGAGAGATACAAGACATTGATGCCGTTGCCAGTGTCATTGCCAAAGTGCGCAAAAAAATCCCCAAAAATGTTCAATATGCGGTGGCTGCTGTTTCAGGCTCTACGGTGATCTCTAAAGTCATCTATATGGATGTTAACCTCAATGATGAAGACCTGGCTGGGCAAATCGAAATTGAAGCGGATAGTCTTATTCCTTACCCGTTAAACGAGGTTAGCCTCGATTTTGAAAAACTTTGCGTTAACGAAGCTGACCCCAGTAAAGTGAATGTCCTGCTAAGCGCGGCCCGAACCGAAAGTATTGAGGCCAGAGTCGAAACGCTCGAAAGTGGCGGTTTTGAGGCAAAAGTGATTGATGTTGAGTGCTTTGCACTAAGCCGGGCCGGGGGCTTGTGTCTTTCGCAGATAGACAAAGATGAACAGAACAAGGTGATCGGGCTGATTGATATCGGTGCCAATATGACCTTGTTTACCGTAATAGCTAACAGCGAAGGTATTTACAGTCGTGATCAGATGTTTGGTGGCGATCAGTATACTCAGTCGATTGTTGCGTATTACAACAAAAGTTTCGAAGAGGCCGAGCGGGCCAAAGTCACCAACGATATGCCGCCTAACTATACGTTTGAAGTACTGGCACCTTTTCAAACCATGTTATTGCAACAAGTTCGCCGGGCTATTCAAATGTTTGTTACCACCAGTGGCAAAGACAATCTCGATTATATTATTGTCTCTGGTGGTTCGTCGTTAATCGAAGGTATTGATCAGTTGCTGATTGAAGAGCTGGGTATTCACACGGTGGTTGCTAACCCGTTTGTTAACATGGATATAGGGGCTGGGATCAATCAGGAGCAGTTACAAAAACAGCAATCGCAGTTGGTAGTTGCCTGTGGGCTGGCGTTAAGGAGCTTTGTTGAATGGCATATATAAATCTACTGCCATGGCGTGAAGCCGCCCGTAAAGAATCACAAAAGCAATACCTGACGCTATTGGGTAGTGTCTCTATTTTGGCCTGTTCGGTGGTGTTTGGTATCAGTGTTTTTTATGGTGAACGAGTTACCGGTCAGCTAAAGCGTAATGCTTATCTTAATGACCAAATCGCCATATTAGACCAGCGTATCGCCGAGATAACCCGGCTAAAAGACACCAAAACCGGTTTGCAGCAACGCATGGCATTAATCGAACAATTACAAAGTAGTCGTAACCTTGGGACTCAGGTGTTTACTGACATTGCCCAGGTTGTTCCAGCTGGTATATATCTTGCTGAGCTGGAGAAGAAAAGTAATGCTTTGCTGATCATTGGCAAAACCGAGTCAAATAACCGCCTGGCACATATGATAAGGCAAGTGGAGGCGTCAAAATTGTTATCCTTTGTTAATTTACAGTCAATTGTTGCCAGCACCGACCAAAACCTGATCCTCAGTGATTTTACCATGCAACTGAAAGTCGAAAAAATTGATGTTGTAGGGGATGCAGGGCAAGGTGAAAGTCCATGAATTTTAAACTCGACCTGTCAGAAATTGATATTCACAATATTGATTTTGACAATATGGGCGGTTGGCCAAAGTCGCTTAAAATAATTTTTGCCTTAATAACCGCTGTGATAGTGTGCATTGGCGGTTATTTTTTATTGGTTGACAGCAAAATTACCGAACTGAGTAATGCGCAAAGCGAAGAGCAGCGATTGCGTCAGGTTTACCGGGTAAAATACGCTTCAGCGGTAAACCTTGAGCTTTATCGTCAACAAATGGCCGATATGGAAAACTTGTTTGCCACCTTACTTAAACGTCTGCCAACCTCTCATGAAACTCCCGGCTTATTGGATGACATTACGTATGTAGGCACGAGTGCTGGGTTGACGTTCGTCAAAATGAATTGGTTACCTGAGGTGGCTAAAGAGTTTTATACCGAATTACCGATCACCATGGAGGTGGTGGGCAGTTATCACGAGTTTGGTGATTTTGTCTCTAAAGTGGCGAAGTTGCCACGGATTGTGACCTTGCATGATTTTAAAGTGAGGTTACTTGGTGATGGCAAATTGAACCTTAGTATCGTGGCAAAAACGTACCGCTACAAAGGCGATCCTGACAGCAGCGTTAAACAGGGTAAGGCGCAATAATGAAACGACTACTATGGTTGGCTTTTATCACTGTACCATTAACCGGTTGCTTTGATGGCCTGGATGATATTAATGCCTATATGCAAAGCGTTAAAGACACAACTCCAGCGGGTATTGAGCCCATCCCGGATGTTAAGGTGTTTGCCCATGTTAAATATGACGCCTTTGACAAGCGCAGTCCGTTTTTGAAACCCAAACCCGAAATGGTTGCACAAAAAGTGGGCTTGTCAAAAAACTGCCTGCAACCGGACTCAGGTAGAAAAAAACAGCCTCTGGAACGATACGGTTTGGCGAACTTAAAAATGAAAGGCACCCTCGGTTATAATGATGACTTGTGGGCACTGATTGAATCGACCACCGATGGCTCATTGTATCGAGTTTCTGTGGGTAATTATCTGGGTTTGTTTCATGGTGAAATCACTGCGGTTGAAGATCAGAAAGTTCAATTGGTAGAAATGATCCCCGATGGCGCAGGTTGCTGGAAACAACGGGCAACAGCATTAAATATGGTTGAATCTGATGATCAGGCACAGGGAAATTAATCCGATGAAAACGTCTAATGATAGTAATGCCGCCAGTGAAGTACAAACGAGGGTAAGCGAATGACCCATAACAGCCAGCGCATGATAAACCATTTAATAAAAGTAACCATAAAACCAATGATAAACAAACTGTCCCCTACCAAAGCCGTTGCCGGATTTGTGTTACTGATCCTTTTTGCCACATCTGCCCAGGCTGTACCTTTACTTTATGATGTGCGTTATAACCCACTCAAGCAGGATCAGACCAGCATTGAGCTGGTTTTTGATGATGAAATAAGAAACCCACCCAGCGTCGATATTTTTAATCAACCGGCCCGAATTGAGATGTTTTTCGACAAAGCCGATTTTGAGCAAAACCTTGCTGATGTCACGATTGATAAAGATGGCATCGAAAAAATCAAAACCGAGTTTATTGAAGAAGGCTTCAAAGTCACGGTTTACCTTAAGTTTTTGAAAATTTACCAGTCAAAAATCAGCGGTAATACCTTTTCTTTGCAATTGTCTGATCAACCCGCGCAAGCCCTGAGCGAAAAAGACAGTGGTAAAAGCGATTACCTCAATAAAATTACCGCACTGGATTTTCGTCGCGGTGACTCAGGCGAAGGCCGGGTGCTAATATTTTTGGATAAAAGAAGTGCCGCCGTTGACGTAAGAGAGATTGATGGTCAAGTGGTGATTGAGTTTTTTAATACTGATCTGTTACCCGAATTATTGTATCAATTGGATGTTAAAGATTTCGGTACTGTGGTGTCGAGTATTGAAACCTTTAAAGAAGAGCACAATACTAAAGTGGTGATCACCCCCAGTGAGTCTTACAGTTTTACTCATCAGCAGATTGAAAGTATTTTCACCATAGCGCTGCAAAAAGATCAAGACAATTCCAGTGTGCTAGGCGGTGGCGAAGATTATAAAGGCCGACCTATCTCACTTAATTTTCAGGATATCCCGGTTAGAACCGTGTTGCAGATCATCGCCGATTATAATGACTTTAACCTGGTAACCAGTGATTCAATCAGCGGTTCAATTACCTTGCGCCTCGATGGTACGCCGTGGGATCAGGCTCTGGACATGGTATTAAAAGTCAAAGGGCTTGATAAGCGCATGGATGGCAATATTTTGATGGTGGCCCCCAGCGAAGAGCTAGCCGCCCGTGAAGCCAAAGAATTGCAAGCCAAGCAACAGGTCGAAAAACTTGAATCGTTATACACTGAGTTTATTCAAATCAACTATGCCCGTGCCTCCGAGGTAGCTGCTTTATTACAATCTGATGGCACTTCATTTATTTCGGACAGAGGTGCGGTTTCGGTAGACCAGCGTACCAATGCCCTGCTAATTAAAGATACCCGCAAAAGCATCGAAAACGTCCGTCGGGCCATTGAGTTTTTAGATGTGCCAGTCAAACAGGTGATCATCGAAGCTCGCATGGTGACGGTAAAAGATAACGTCAGCGAAGAACTTGGGGTCCGCTGGGGATTAAGCGACAAGTCGGGCACCGATGGTTATTCGGGTACGCTTGATGGTGCACAGGTGATCTCTACCGGTACTATACCGACCATCGACCAACGTTTAAATGTCAACTTGCCAGTGTCTGGACCAGCGGGCAGTATTGCCTTTCATGTGGCTAAGTTAATTGATGGGACCATTCTTGATTTAGAACTTTCGGCACTGGAGCGTGAAAACAAAGGTGAGATCATTGCCAGTCCGCGTATTATGACCGCCAACCAACAAAAAGCGCGTATTGAACAGGGCACCGAAATACCGTTTGTGCAGGCCGCGTCGAGTGGGGCAACGACGGTAGCGTTCAAAAAGGCGGTGTTGAGTCTTGAGGTTACACCACATATAACCCCAGATAACCGGGTGATCCTTGACTTAATCATTACTCAGGATACCAGGGGGGATACGGTTCAAACAGGCACCGGTGCTGCGACGGCAATTGATACCCAGCGAATTGAAACTCAGGTATTGGTCGAAAATGGCGAAACTATTGTATTGGGAGGAATTTTTCAGCAACAAATCGTCAAAGCGATCTCCAAAGTGCCGCTGTTAGGCGACATACCTTATCTCGGCAGAGCGTTCAGAACGGACCGGGATTTCACCGAAAAAACCGAATTATTAATATTCGTCACTCCCAAAATAGTCACCAGTTCATTCTAAATCGTTAAAAAGGTGGATTTAACCCACCTTTTTACATTCTAGAGATCTTAATGCTTGTAAATGAAGGGCGTTCTTTGCGATAATCCCGCACCTCACACAGAGTGGTGGAGTAACCTGCGGATTAACTAATTAGGTTTAAAATTTAAAAAGACATGGCTGAAAAACGTAATATTTTCCTGGTTGGCCCTATGGGGGCTGGTAAAAGTACAATTGGACGACATCTTGCTGAGCAATTGCATCTGGATTTTTTTGATTCCGATCAAGAAATTGAGAAGCGCACTGGAGCAGATATCACTTGGGTATTTGATGTTGAAGGCGAAGAGGGCTTTCGTGTCCGTGAAGAAAAAGTAATCGAAGACCTGACTGAAAAGCAGGGCATTGTATTGGCTACCGGTGGTGGTTCAGTGTCCAGTAAAGAAGTCAGAAATTATCTATCTGCCCGAGGAATTGTCGTTTACCTTGAAACACCAATAGAAAAACAAGTGGCCAGAACACAAAGAGACAAACGTCGTCCTTTGTTGCAAACCTCTGAAGATTCTCGAAGTGTACTTGAACGTTTGGCCGCTGAGCGAAACGCCTTGTATGAGGATGTCGCTGATTTTACAGTGAAAACGGATGAACAAAGCGCCAAAGTGGTTGCCAGTCAAATCATCCGCAAAATAGGTTTTTAAATCATTCGGGAAACTAGCGCTGATGGCTCAACTCAACGTCGAACTAGGTGCGCGTAGCTATCCTATATTTATAAATACCGATGAACAATCTGTCAACGTCTCGTTGGTGCCTTACTTAAAGCATAAAAATGTGGTGATCGTTTCCAATTCAACGATTGCTGGGTTTTACCTTGAG
>JBLHHD010000157.1:0-6769 GCA_047614605.1 Alteromonadaceae bacterium | reverse complement strand
ACGCATATTAACCGAATCCGTTTTTTCATTTTTACTTTGAGGTTGTAAAACACGGTCTTTAAAGCACATGATTAATTGCTCAAATTCGGCATTTACCCCTTGAATCGGTTCTTTACCTTTGGCGATAACTTGTTGAATGTCGCTACCAGGTTTGCCCTTACTGGCTTTTGCTGCAAGCGCAACAACCGCTTGCTTGTCAAAACCAAAGGTAACGTTCAGCTCCTGCGCAGCTTTTATGATTTGATTAGCAGAAACATGGCTACCACCATAAGCACAAAATAACTGTGCCTCAACGCTCATTTCGTCTTCAGCGATAATGATCCGTAAATAGGCATTTTTCTTTTCCCCAATAACAGCCGAAAACTCGGTGCCTATTCCATCACCAAAGGCATGTAATGAATCAACAAAATCGTTATAAGCGGCCAACAAGCTCACCAACTCATCGGTTAGAATGAAAAATTGACCAATAGAAGATGTTTCCAACTCTTTGGTGAAGGTATATTTTTCAAGCTTTTCACCATCACCGTTATAAGACAATGTAAGGTTAGCCTTTGTGGCCTCTTCAATTAGCTGGATATTCACGTCTGGCAAGGATCTTCCCTTAATAATAATTAATTATTGACTTAGCTTTAATACGATCCAGTTCATGGGTAAAAAATGCCATTTTCAACCACCTATTATGAACCGACAATCACAAATAACTTTCTTGATGAACTCTAACAAATTGTGAGGTGCCCTTCTTGGAGTAATCAACTTTATACTCCCGTCCATCAAGCGCCTGAATAAACAACAAGGTTTTTGGTTCACTAAACACCTCTTGGGCAGACACACTAATAATTTCGAGGTAACGCTCTTTGGCTTCACGACGGTTTTTTGGTAAAGGCTGATTAAATATTGAAACCCCCTGATGGGTAACTTTCAATAACGGGTCATCATCATCATTAATAAGCACCAGATCAAGTTTCTTCTGTTTGTGTATGATTGTATTACGGCCACTTAAAATATAAGCCCGGTCCAATGCATCGGTTTTCATAACATTTTCTCCAGTTCTCTCCAGTTGTAATATTCTTAATTAAGCTTCGCAGACTTTAACAATAAGTAATATCACTAATCAACAAATTACCGCTGTAATAGCCGCAATATTTTTAGCCTTTTATACCAAAGTCAACGATAAAAACCAAAATAAACGATAAATACCAATACCGCCCACACCACGATAGCCCTCAACTGAAAGCAATAGCGGCAATCTTTGTTGTTTTTAGTGCTTTTATCATTCATTCAATGACCTATTCTTATTTCATCAGTTTAAGGCTTGACAACCTGCTGTGGAACTTTAGTATTTAAGTATAGAACCTAATTCGCCATTAACTCAATGAATAAGTCCCAGACTGCACCATCAGCAAACCCAGCAACAAATTCAATAACGACCACATCTTTTGACAGCCCTGGTGACAACAAAAGTCAACACGCGACCTTTGGTGGTGGCTGCTTTTGGTGCCTTGATGCTATTTTTAGAGAAATCCAGGGGATAGAAACCATCAACAGCGGTTTTAGTGGCGGAATTGAGCCTGATCCGTCCTATGAACTGGCGTGCAGCGGACAAACGGGTCATGCCGAGGTAATACATATTAAATTTGATCCGACACTGTTATCTTATCAATCAATATTAAGTATTTTTTTCGCCGCTCATGATCCGACCCAACTCAATCGTCAGGGCCATGATGTTGGCCCTCAATACCGCTCGGTTATTTTCTTTCACAATCAACAACAACAGCAAACTGCCCACCAGCTGATCACGGCAATTGATGAGCAAGCATTGTGGACAGATAAAATCGTCACCGAACTAACCCCTTTTGATGCCTTTTATACGGCTCCCGAGCAGCATCAGAACTTTTATCAAAAACGCACCACCGTGCCTTATTGCCAAATCATTATTCACCCCAAGCTGGTGAAAATTCGCCAGCTGTTTGGGCAATTGCTGATTTAACCTCAAATCAGGTTGATAGGCGTTATTTAATCCCTGAAATTATCAAACTGGAACGGCTGACCAAAGTTGCCTTCGCGTACCAGCGTCATCACCGCTTGCAAATCATCACGTTTTTTGCCGGTAATACGCACCTGGTCGCCCTGAATGGAAGCCTGAACTTTCATCTTTTGATCTTTAATTGCTTTGACGATTTTTTTAGCAACGTCTACCTCAACACCCTGTTGAAAAGTCACCGCCTGTGAATAGGTTTTGCCCGTATGGACCACCGATTCGGTGTCCATGCAACTCGGGTCAATTTTACGTTTTACCGCAGCCGTGCGCAAAATATCAAGCATTTGCTGGAGGTGAAAGTCTGCTTCGGCTTTCATTGTCACAATCCCGTCTTTGGTTGAGAAGCTGGCGTTGGCACCACGAAAATCAAACCGGGTATCAAGGACTTTAATGGCGTTATTGGTGGCATTGAGTATTTCTGCTGAGTCAACTTCAGAGACGATATCAAATGAAGGCATTGTGCTTCCTTTAGTTTAAAGATTTGTGTGATTATACCCTGATTTTTTTGTTATAATCAGCAAAATTTTTCTCTTATCATCTGCACTGTGGTTAACATCATTGAATAAACCCAACCCCCGGTTATCGCAATCGCTGACACGCATCAAACTAAGCCACTATCGCTGGCTGTTTTGGGGGTTCTTGTTATGCATCTCCTACAAATTACTGATCCCGGCGGAGCATTCGGGAGTCGATATTCCTCATCTGGACAAACTCGTCCATGGCGGCATTTTTTTCGTCATGACCTTTTTATTAATGCTCGCTTACCAGATGTACCACCTGCAATACTTCATCGTGTTAACCAGTTATGGCGTGATCACCGAATACCTGCAAGCACAAACTGGCTACCGCACGGGTGACATATTCGATTTATTGGCTGATATCTGCGGCATAATCCTACTGTTTGCAGTGCGTAAGCTATGGCTTAACAAACAGCTAAAAGCCACTAACAGCAGGCAAAAATAATGGCTGAACACTGGCATATTATTGGCAGAGGTTCGATTGGCTTATTATGGGCCCATCAACTGAATCAGCTTGGCCATAGTGTCAAACTCTTAGTCAAAAACTCAACTTCTGCGACAATAACTCAGCTGCAATTTACCGCCACCACTGGCGAACAAACCCTATTTAGTGTGATGGTCAATAACATCGACAATCTGGCCAGCTCAACAACAACCATCAACTATTTACTAGTCCCCCTAAAAGCCTACGATATTTTACCCGCCATTAAACAAATAAAACCTTATATCCACGCCACCACGCTGGTCATTTTATGTCATAACGGTATGGGCACCATTGAACAAGTCCAGGCAGAGTTGGGCGCTGAGCAACCGTTAATGTTTGTCAGCACCACCCATGGAGCCTATCGAAAAAACCCGCAACATGTCGTCCACACCGGTTTAGGTGCCACCAAAGCAGGCTGGATTAACAGTTACTGGCCCAGCAGTGACCAATACAGCGGTAAAGAAGTTAGCGACACCATCAATAAAATCCTGCCACCACTAAGCTGGCATGAAGATATCAATCAGGTTCTGTGGCAAAAGCTGGCCATCAATTGCGTCATCAACCCCATTACAGCAATTAAACAGTGCAAAAATGGCGAACTGACGACACCACGGTTTGCTGAACAAATTCAGCGTTTGTGCCAAGAGATCAGTGAAGTAGCCAACCACTGTGGCCAAACGTTTACCCCAGCCGGGTTAGCAGATAGTTGTGATGAGGTGATCAGAGCAACCGCAGCAAACTTTTCATCAATGAACCGCGATATTGCCGCCAGCCGGTTAACCGAGATTGATTACATCAATGGTTACCTGATCAACAAAGCTCAGTTGTTGGGGATTGAAGTACCTGAGAATCAAGCTTTGTATCAACAGATAAAAGCATTACAGAGCCGCTCACAGTGAAACACTTAACGAAACCACACTGCCTTAATTGATGACCGGCACCACCATGTAGCTTCGATGGTGGCCAGATCATCCAAAAGAGGCAACATCGGTGAGCATTGCGATCCGCTCATGATAAACCCACACTCTTTTCGTGCCTCAATCGTTTTTTAGGCCACCCTACACAGTATCAAGCATCCCCCCTTAAGCCCAAAGCGCCTTGCGTATCGGTGGGTTACCATATTTAATCAGCAAGTTTCGTACTAATAAAAAAGCCAAAACAATGCCACTGCCGATCACCAGCCAGTGCGGCAACATTTGATGCTCAGCACCAATTTGCGGTGCCACCTCAAAACCATAAGTCTCCACCAGATAATCGGTTAACCAGCCAAACAACATCGCCGTCCCAATCACGCCAAATAAATACGCATAAACCGCCCGCTTGCCCAGTGTTTTGGCAACCACCCCCAAACTCGCCACATTGGTTGCCGGTCCTGCCATCATAAACACCAGCACCGCTCCAGGTGATACTCCCGAAAGTAAAAGCCCCGCAGCAATTGGTGTAGAGGCCGTAGCGCAAATATACATAGGGATACTAATCACTACCATCACCACCATTGCCAGCAAACCATTGCCCCATTGAGCCAAAAAGCCATCAGGCACATAAGTTTGAATAATCGCCGCAAATGCCAAGCCGATGATCAACCACAAGGCTGAGCTTTCAAGCAAGTCAGTGACGCTGTAGTGAAGACTTTTAATCAGTCTGTGGCCCAAAGACAGCTCAACCGGCTGCTCTTTTTTAGCCGAGGCACAGCACGATTTAACTTTAACTGGCTCAGGAGCGGGTTCAGCTGCTTTTTTTGCACAGCAACGTGTTGCAGACGTATCAGCGGTATCCCCCTTAACCGGTTCAGCTGAATCGCTTCCCACCAAACTACCAGCGACAATAGCACTGACAATCGCCGTTAACGGTCGCATAACAGCCATAAATGGCCCTAATAACACATAAGACATAGTGACCGAATCCACCCCGGTTTCGGGGGTTGCCACCAAAAATGCCGTTGTTGCCGATTTTGACGCGCCGGCTTTTCGTAACCCCAGCGCCGCTGGGATCACCCCGCAAGAGCACAGTGGCAACGGCGCTCCAATTAAAGCCGCCTTGGTTGCAGTGACAATACCCTCTTTACCTAACTGTTTACTCATCAAGCTGGCAGGAACAAACAGCTGAATTAAACCGGCAATCAACAGCCCGAGCAATAACCACGGTGCTGAGGCCAAAAATAAAATAATAAAATTATCAATCAACATTAGCAGGCTCCAGTGCTTCTAAAATAGAACAATACTCAGCACTTTCAGGGCCGCCACAACAGGCTTGCTCCAGCTGAATCAATGAGTCACGAAAACATTCCAATTCCTTAATGCGCAGTTCGATATCGGCACGTTTGGTACTGGTGCGGCGTTTAACCTCTTCACACGAATGACTGGTTTTATCAATCCGAATAGACAACAACTCTTTAATATCCGCCAGAGTAAAACCCACCCGCTTACAACGTAAAATAAACATCGCCCGTTGGTAATCGGCTTGGTTGTAATAGCGATAACCACTATTCGAGCGGCTTGACGCCGTTAATAAACCGTTTTTTTCGTAAAAACGTAACGTATCCGTTTTAACATTCAGTTTTTTTGCCATCTGGCCTATTTGCATCATCATGCTAACCCCCCTTGCCGCTCTCATTACTACCATTGAGCTAAGTATAAACCTTAGAGTTACATCTAAGGTCAACAAATGATAAAAGCTTTATTTTTTGTTTTTTACAGCTGCTTTATGGTTCAGGTTGGGTTCACTTAAAGTGCTTATACTGGCGTTATAAACTTGAACCTAACGCTTCAAACCAACACATAAAACGGGACTTTTGTCATGACTAACAAAACCAGCCAAATCATCGCTTTTATACTGTTCGCCATCTACTTAAGCGGCTGTTCGGCCATTTATACCAAGATGGCAAAATCTGACCTCGTCAGCCAAACCAAAATGAGCAAAACCATCTTTTTAGACCCGATGGCCCCTAGCAAACGAATTGTTTTTGTCCAGATCCGTAATACCTCAGACCAACCCGGTTTTTCATTAGATACCCAAATAACAAATCGATTAATGAAGCAAGGCTATCAGGTCACCGATGACCCCGAAAGAGCCAATTACTGGTTACAAGCCAATGTTCGTAAAGTCACTAAAGATGACGGACAATATGGCGAATTTGCTCTAGCCAAGGGTTTCCAAGGAGCGCTAACTGGTGGGCTTGTTGGTTCAGCCTTCGGTGACGGAAATGGAAAGGCTGGCGCTATCGTTGCTGGGGCCTTGATTGGCATGGCCGTAGAGGCCAGCACCAAAGACGTTTACTATACCGCCGTCACTGATGTATTGGTTTCGGTCAGAGCCAGAGAAGGCGAAGTATTAAAAAGCAAAGAAAACTCTCGGGTTAGCCTCGGTAGCAGCGCCAGCCGCAAAGTTTCAAGTGAAGGCACTCCTGACATGAAACAATACCAAACCCGAATTGTATCCACTGCCAACAAGGTCAATCTCGAATACGACGAAGCGGCCTTTAGCTTGCGTAGTGGATTAATCAACTCAATCTCAGGCATTTTCTAAGCACGGCTATCAACTTAAACTTCCCAACCGGGGTGGGCTGTAGTTTTGGCCCGCCTTCTTTTTACCCCGTTTTTCTCACCAACCTTTTCTAGCCAGCAATACAATGACACCGCCTAATGGCACTGGCACTACCACTGCCCTGCATTTACAGTTAACATATTGCCACTTTCAAAGCAGCGGACAAAACAATGAAAAATCTTCAGG
>JBLHHD010000156.1:0-6780 GCA_047614605.1 Alteromonadaceae bacterium | reverse complement strand
TCAACAACGAGGATAAAAGTACGAGCCTTTGGTGTCATGTTTGTCATAGTTTGATGACCTTAGACGTATCTGTGAACTTACTAGTGGTAGGAGGATAATCGCTTAACCGTCATTTCGCAACAAATATGTTGGGCGGTTAGCTTAAAAAACACCAAATCTGACCATCTGGTCAGATTGATGAGTAGCCCATTAGGAATGTTAAAAAAACGTAAAGTTGCGGGTAAAGAAGAGACTTATTTGTGAAAACGCCAAACACTGAATTAATAGTACAAAACCGATCACCCTTTAACTGTATCGTGCTTTACTGGGGAGATTTCAAGTCTTTTTCCCAAATAAATCAAGGGTTAATTGGGTTTAATTGAACTAATGGTTAAGGTTTTTTTGAGCTAGATCCCGTCTGTTCTATAAACTTGCCGCATTGGTTATTTTAAGCTAAACTGACTAGATGGTCAGGTAAATTTTGGGCGTGTTTGACGTTCTCGACCGAGACATCCAGGGAAAAAACACCTCATTTTAATGAATGTGTGATGAATTTAGGTCCATACTCAAGTGATTTCAAGAGGCAGGAACTGTATTTTGAAGTCACTTGGGGCTATGCTCTGTTGGTGAAAATACCGAATGGGCTTTAGGCAACGAGACAAAATCAGGCAGTTATAATTTATGAAAAAGACGATGAATAAACCATCTGGCGCTGGCACAGCTCCCCAAATAACCCCTAAAGCAGCCCCTAAATTGGCGGCAGTGCAGGGCAAGGCTGTTGAACCGGCCAGTCACGAGCGTAATCCTGGTACGGCATTTGAGCGGGACAAGATCACCTCAATCATAGTCAACCGTAGTGCTGTAGAGCGCAGGGCTGAACAATACGGCAAACGCAGAACGGTCAAAAAACAATGGCAGGCCGCCTGGTTGTTAAAGGCCGTTACCATGATTGACTTGACCACTTTAGCTGGTGACGATACCCCAGGTAATGTAAAACGTTTGTGCGCCAAGGCCAGACAACCCGTATTGGCAGATCTGCTCGAAAAGCTGGGGGTCTCTGACTTGAATATCACTACCGGTGCGGTGTGCGTTTACCACAACCTAGTTGAAGAGGCGCAACAGGCGCTTAAAGGCTGTGGTGTCAATATCGCTGCTGTTTCTACCGGCTTTCCTGCCGGACAAATACCATTGGACTTTAAATTAAAAGAAGTGCGGGCGTCAGTTGCCGCCGGTGCCAATGAAATTGATATTGTCATCTCTCGTGGTTTGGTCTTAACAGGACAATGGCAGGCCTTGTATGACGAGGTTAAAGCGTGTCGTGAAGCATGTGGTGAGGCCCATTTAAAGGTTATTTTAGCCACTGGCGAACTGGCGACACTAACTAATGTGGCTAAAGCTAGTCATGTCAGCATGATGGCGGGTGCGGATTTTATCAAAACCAGTACAGGTAAAGAGAGTGTTAATGCCACTTTGCCAGTATCTTTGGTGATGACCCGAGCCATTCGCGATTATTATCAGCAAACTGGTTATAAAGTCGGTTATAAACCCGCTGGTGGTATTCGTACGGCCAAGCAAGCGATTGAATGGTTGATTTTGATGAAAGAGGAGTTGGGCAACGATTGGTTGACCCCAGACTTATTCCGCTTCGGTGCGAGTGGGTTGTTAACCGATATCGAACGCCAATTAGAGCACCATGTCAGTGGTCGCTATTCTGCCAACTTCCGTCATCCAATGGCTTAAGGAATTCATCATGAGCATAAGAGAAATTTTTCAAACTATGGAATACGGTCCTGCTACAGAAGATCGCAGCGCTGCTGATAACTGGCTTAATGAGCATCAGCAAAAATTCAACTTGTTTATCAATGGCCAGTGGAGTGCCCCTCAAAAAGGCGGTTACTTTACGTCAGTTTGTCCAGCTAATAACGAAACACTCGGCCAGATAGCCAGCGCCGATGCCGCTGATGTTGATGCCGCTGTTAGTGCGGCCAAAGCAGCATTACCTGCGTGGACTGCCTTGGGCGGGCACGGACGAGCGCGTTATTTATATGCTATCGCCAGACAAATTCAAAAACATGCGCGGTTGTTTTCGGTCCTTGAGTCGCTGGATAACGGCAAACCCATTCGTGAATCCCGGGATATTGATATTCCGCTGGTGGTTCGTCATTTTTATCATCATGCCGGTTGGGCGCAGTTAATGGCAAAAGAGTTGCCAGATCATGAGGCACTTGGTGTGATTGGGCAAATCATTCCGTGGAACTTCCCCATGTTAATGTTGGCATGGAAAATCGCTCCGGCTTTGGCTATGGGTAATACCGTGGTATTAAAACCTGCCGAATTAACCTCATTAACCGCTTTGTTATTTGCCGAGATTTGTCAGGCAGCCGGACTGCCTGATGGCGTATTAAACATTGTCACCGGCGCAGGTGACACCGGAGCGGCTTTGGTTGAACATCCTGATGTGGCTAAAATTGCGTTTACCGGTTCAACTGACGTCGGCAAAATTATTCGCCGGGCAACAGCAGGCAGTGGCAAAAAGCTATCGTTGGAGCTGGGTGGAAAATCCCCCTTTATTGTCTTTGAAGATGCCGACCTTGATGGCGTAGTTGAAGGTGTTGTTGATGCTATCTGGTTTAATCAGGGCCAAGTCTGTTGTGCCGGTTCTCGTATTTTGGTGCAAGAGAGTATTGCTGAGCGTTTTGAAACCAAGTTAAAAGCGCGGATGCAAACTTTACGTATCGGTCAGCCATTGGATAAAACCATTGATATGGGAGCGCTGATTGATAAAAAGCAATTTGAAAAAGTCACCCGTATGGTTGCACAAGGTGTGGCTGAGGGCGGCGAAATGTTCCAGGCGACCCAATGTGATGGGCTTGAGGGATGTTTTTTCCCACCGACCTTATTTAGCAATATGTCACCATCGGCCACTTTGGCAAGAGATGAGATTTTTGGCCCTGTAGTGGTTAGCATGACATTTAGAACCCCGGCAGAGGCGGTTGCTCTGGCGAATAACTCCTGTTACGGATTGGCATCGAGTATTTGGACTGAGAATATCAATTTGGCGCTGGATATTGCGCCTAAAGTACAGGCCGGTACCGTGTGGATTAATTGTACTAATATGTTTGATGCAGCGGCGGGTTTTGGTGGTTACAAAGAATCTGGATTTGGTCGCGAAGGTGGCAAAGAAGGGTTATACGAATACGTTAAAGAAAAGTCAGACGCTCAATTGAGGAGTCAACCCGATGCGCTTAAGGCACAAGTTAAAACAAACCAAGAAGACCAAGAAACGGCTGCTAAAAAGTCGCAATCTGTATTACCTGCAATCGATCGAACAGCCAAGCTCTATATTGGCGGTAAGCAAGTCAGGCCCGACAGCGGTTACAGCCTTACAGTAAAGTCAGCCACCGGTACTGTGCTTGGCGAAGTGCCTCAGGGCAGTCGAAAAGATTTACGTAATGCCGTCGAAGCCGCTAATAAAGGGGCTGGTTGGGGCACAGCTTCAGCTCATCACCGCGCTCAGGTGATTTATTATATTGCTGAAAACCTCAGCGCTCGGCATGAAGAATTTAGTGCCAATATCGTCCAGGCGACAGGTGCAGGGATTGATGCGGCAAGACAAGAAGTCGATCAATCTATTGACCGTCTTTATACCTATGCGGCAATGGCCGACAAATATGATGGTGCTGTTCATGCTACGCCTTCACGTTGCGTGACTTTGGCTATGAATGAACCAATTGGGGTGATGGGGGTTGTTTGCCCTAAAGAGAGTGCATTGCTTGGGTTTATTTCAACCGTTATGCCAGCCATTGCCATGGGTAACCGGGTTGTTGCTGTGCCATCGTCTGATTATCCATTGGTCATTACTGATTTTTATCAAATTTTGGAAACCTCTGATTTACCCGCTGGTGTCATCAATATTGTTACTGGTGTGCAAAATGAGTTGGCTAAAGTGCTGACTGAACATTATGACGTTGCCGCGATTTGGTATTTTGGTGATGCTCAGGGCAGTCAAATCGTTGAGTTGGGCTCTGCTGATAGTATGAAACGAACTTGGGTCAGTTATGGTAAATACCGTGACTGGAGCAGTGTGGAGCAGGGTGAAGGCGATGTCTTTTTACGTCAGGCGACACAAGTGAAAAATATTTGGGTGCCTTACGGCGAATAAGCTAATACGAAGCAACAAGCGAGGAAGATCATAATGGCTGTCCATGAAATCAAACATCCTTTAGTACAACACAAGCTGGGGTTAATGCGTGAAAAAGACCTTAGCACTGCCAGTTTCCGCCGTCTGTGTGCAGAGGTTGGTACTTTGCTGACCTATGAAGCCACCCGGGATTTGGCTACCGAAACAGCAACCATACAAGGCTGGGCCGGACCCGTTGATGTTGAGCAAATCAAGGGTAAAAAAATTACTGTAGTGCCAATTCTAAGAGCTGGTATTGGTATGCTCGACGGGGTTTTACAGTTATTACCCAGTGCCCGTATCAGTGTCGTGGGTTTGGCCCGTGATGAACTGACATTGGAGCCAACCACTTATTACGAAAAACTGACCAGTGAAATTGATGAGCGTACTGCGCTTATTCTTGATCCGATGCTGGCGACCGGTGGAACCTTGATTGAGACCATTAATATGCTTAAAAAAGCGGGTTGTAAAAAGATCATGGGATTGTTTTTGGTTGCGGCTCCCGAAGGACTTGAAAAGGTTAATGCGGTTCATCCTGATGTTGATATTTACGTTGCCTCCGTCGATGAGTGCCTTAATGAGCAGGGTTATATTCTGCCGGGGCTTGGTGATGCGGGTGACAAGATATTTGGCACCAAATAGATAACATAACTAAGGAGTCATCCGTGCAAAATAATAATATAGAGCCATTGGCGCAAACGCTGAATGAATCGTTTAAAGTCGCTAAAAGCGCCGCCCAAAATGCTTATGCGCCCTACAGTAACTTTAGGATTGGGGCGGCGTTAACCAGTAAAGATGGTGAGATCATTGCCGGTTGCAACATGGAAAATGCGTCTTATGGTTTAACCACTTGTGCCGAGCGTAATGCTTTTGCGGCGGCGATTGTTAAAGGTCATCGTCAGTTTAGTCGTATTTTGGTTTATACGCCGCTCAAACAGTTAGTGGCACCTTGCGGGGCTTGTCGTCAGGTCATTGCTGAATTTTTACCTCAGGATGCGTTAGTGACCCTGGCCAATGATTTTGGCGAAAGTCAGAGCTGGACGGTAGAACAATTACTCCCGGCGGCCTTTACACCTGCTGCCCTAAATGAGAAATAATGATGATATTACCACAAAGTATAATTCGTAAAAAAAGAGATAAACACGTCCTGAGCAAAGCAGATATCCAGGCATTTGTTGATGGTTTATCGTTATCTACGTTTACCGATGCACAGGCTTCATCGATGGCGATGGCGATTTACTTAAACGGTATGAATACCAACGAGATTGTTGATTTGACTACCGCGATGATGAACTCTGGCACCGTGCTGGACTGGAAGGGTAAGGTCGATGGGCCAGTTGTTGACAAGCATTCTACCGGTGGGGTTGGTGATAAGGTCACCTTGATGCTGACGCCTATGGTTGCGGCTTGTGGCGGTTTTGTACCTTCAATCACTGGCCGGGGACTGGGTCATACCGGTGGTACTGTTGATAAGCTTGAGTCGGTTAAAGGGCTTAATATGCAGCCTAAACTAGAGGATTTGACCCGTTTGGTTAGCGAATTGGGGGCGGCAATTATCTCGCAAACCAATGAGCTTGCACCGGCTGACCGAAGACTTTATTCACTTCGGGATGTGACGGCTACGGTTGAGTCTATTCCATTGATCACCGCATCCATTTTATCGAAAAAGCTGGCCGAAGGACTTGATGCGCTGGTCATGGACGTTAAAGTGGGCAGTGGTGCTATGATGGACAACATCGAAGATGCCCGGGCTTTAGCTCGAAGTATTGTTGCGGTAGGTAATGGTGCCGGAATGAAAACCGAAGCGTTGATCACCGACATGAATGAAGTGTTGGGGCATACTGCGGGTAATGCATTGGAGATCGTTGAAACTCTGGATTACCTTAGTGGTAAACAACGTGAGGCCCGATTGCACGAAGTGGTGATGGCGTTAGGTGTGCGGATGCTATTGGTCACCGGTTTGGCTGAAAATGAAACTGTTGCCCAGGAAAACCTACAAGAAGCACTGGATAGTGGTAAAGCGGCTGATATATTTGCCAAGATGATCGTTGCTCAAGGTGGACCGGCAGATCTGTTTGACAATCCAGATAAGTATCTGGCTAAAGCGAAAATAATCATCCCTATTGAAGCACCAATCAGTGGCTATTTGTCAAAGGTCGATGTCAGGGCCGTTGGTAACATGATTGTTGGTATCGGTGGTGGCAGGGTTGATCATAACAGCAGTGTTAATCCTGCGGTTGGTTTGACCAATGTATTACCACTGGGCAGTTATGTCGAAAAAGGCCAGCCAATGGCCATGTTGCATATTGATGAGCAAAGCAAAGCAAAGGATGCGATTAATGAGTTTATTACTGCGGTGGTGATTGGCGATCAAAAACCCGAGTTAAACAACGTTGTACTTGAGCTGATTACTTAAATAATTCACAATAATGAAAAAGGTTGTTTGGCAACGCTAGAAAAATCCTAAAAAATTTGTTACAGTGTTTTGAACGTTGAAAAAATCCAAGTCGTAAGCGGAAAGGATCATCAGATAAACCTCAGTTTGACTGATGATCCTTTTTTCTTATCTTATCTATAGTACGGCAACGTTTACTAACGTCATTCTTATTACCCAAAATCTG
>JBLHHD010000155.1:0-6834 GCA_047614605.1 Alteromonadaceae bacterium | reverse complement strand
TACCGGCAGCGGCAAAACCGAAGTGTATCTGCAAATTATCGAACAAGTGCTACAACAAAATAAGCAAGTTCTGGTACTGGTGCCCGAGATAGGATTAACCCCGCAAACCCTCAGCCGCTTTAAAAAGCGTTTTGACACCCCTATCGGCATCTGGCATTCGGGACTTAATAACACCGAACGCTTTGGCACCTGGCTTAATTCGGGCAAAGGCCAGTCGGCAATCACCATCGGCACCCGCTCGGCAATCTTCTTGCCATTTAACAATCTCGGGCTGATTGTGATTGATGAAGAACACGACTCGTCATTTAAACAACAAGATACTTTTCGTTATAACGCCCGGGATATGGCGATTTACCGCGCCAGAATGCTCAGTATTCCGATTGTACTTGGCACCGCTACCCCATCCCTGGAGTCACTGAAAAACAGCATTGACGAGCGTTATCACAGTTTCACTCTGCCAACCCGTATTTCTGGTCATCAGCATCATTACAACCTGATTGATATCAAAGCACTACACCTGCAAAGCGGATTGTCACAGCCTTTGATCAGCCGCATCAAAAAGCACCTTGATAAACACGCCCAGGTAATGTTATTTCTTAACCGACGGGGTTATGCCCCGGCCATTTTGTGTCACGAATGCAGCTGGATTTGTGAATGTAAACGCTGTAGTGCCTTTTACACCCTGCACAAAACCACCCATTTGCTGATCTGCCACCACTGCGGCTCGCAATCCAGAATTCCGGTGCAATGCCCGGGTTGTGGCAGCACCAATATCCAAAGTGTCGGTCAGGGTACCGAACAGCTCGAAGAAAAGCTCGGCCAGTTATTTCCCGACATCCCCATTTCACGGCTTGACCGTGACAGCACTCGGCTCAAAGGCAGCTTTGAGAGTACCCTAGAAGAAATCAACCAGCCGGGACGGCGAATAATCATCGGCACTCAAATGATTGCCAAAGGACATCATTTCCCCAATGTCACTTTAGTCGCGATTATGGACGTAGACGGCGCGTTATTCAGCGCTGACTTTAGAGCTTCAGAGCGATTGGCCCAACTGTTAATTCAGGTCTCAGGCCGGGCCGGGCGTGGCAGTCAGGCCGGTGAAATTGCCTTGCAAACTCACTTTCCCAGTCATCCGTTATTGCAGGATTTAATTCACAATGGTTACGCTCACTTTTCTCGTTACCTACTCAACGAGCGTCGGGATGCCATTTTACCGCCATTTGTCAGTCAATTGCTGATCCGCTGTCAGGCCCCCTACCCTAATCTGCCAAAAATTTTTCTCGATGAGGTTAAACACCTGATGGAACCTTATCTTGAGCATATTGAATTGCTTGGGCCATTACCGGCACCGATGGAGAGAAAAGCTGGTCAATTTCGTTTTCAGTTAATCATTCAAAGTGCCCGACGCGGGGCGTTACAAAGTATTTTAAGCCGCTTGCTTCCTGCCATTGAAAAGCTAAAGTCGGCCAGTAAAGTTCGCTGGAGTGTCGATATTGACCCTGTTGATATGAATTAAAGCCTATGTCTTTATAGGCCTTGGCTTTTATAGGTCCGTATTTTCTTTCGATTTAGAACCGCGATTGGTATAGAATGTTCGGTTATTAATTTTACTTTTAGTTAGAGCCCGTCAGGAAACGCTAGTTTCCATCTGCCAAGTGGCAGGGTGAGGACGATGCAGCATCGTCGTAAAGCTTATTAATCAATAAGTTAATGATTTCATTCTGCCTTAAGTCAACCGTGTGCAATGCACAAAGTGACGTTTCGGCTGGGCCGACACTTCGGATGAGAACTGGTTAGTTCTTGTCTGGAAACTCAGTTTCCATCCGCCAGCATGGCGGGACAATAACGATGCAGCGAAGTCGTAAGGCTTATTAATCAATAAGTTAATGGTTTCATGCCGATAAGAAACTAATTCGAGCAGCGCGAGAGTTAGTGTTTCGGGATGAGAACTCGTTAGATTTTTTCATTTGGCACGGGGCACGGTAGTACTATGGCGCAAAAGGATTACATTAAAAAAGGCAAACCCAAAGCGGCCAAACGCAAACCAGCAAATCAATCAGCAGGCAAAAGAGCCGCTGAAAAAAACGTCGAAAAACCCGCGCTGCCAATCATTCCATTGGTTGTGGTAGGTTTGATCCTCGGCGGTTTTGGTTATTTTTTGTGGTCAATCAACGGCGCAGCACAAAACTCGCCAATGGCAGAAAGTCCGGCAACGGCTCAAACAACCGCCAAAAGCAGCACAAAAAGCAACACCAAAAACAATCAAAGTCCTGACAAAGCCAAAACGATCACCACCAAAACCATCAGCAAACCCGCCGCTATCCCACCGCCACAAAAAAAAGAAGACTGGCAATACATTGACGAGTTAAAAAATAAAACGGTTGAAGTGGCAGTGATCAAAGTAGAAAAAAAAGGCCCATTTTTAATGCAGTGCGCCACCTTTAAAGATGCTCGCAGAGCCGAAGCGTTTAAAGCTCAGCTGGCGCTGTTAAACTTTGAATCGCGGATAAAAATGAGTCAGGGCAGTAACGGAAATTTTCACCGGGTGCTGTTAGGTCCCTATGAAACTAACCGAGATGCCCAGCGAGCCCGACATAAATTAAGCAAACACAAGATAAACGGCTGTAAAATTTGGCCTTGGTCTTGAAAACCCAAGCTTTGGGCCTCACCTTTAAAGCATAATCTAAGCATGACGAATGTCATTTTGATAAATACAGCTAAGGAATACCATTGACTACAATTGTATCTGTTCGCAGGGGCGACAAAGTGGTGATCGGCGGTGACGGTCAAGTATCACTGGGTAACACCATAATGAAAGGCAACGCCCGCAAGGTTCGCCGTTTATATCATGGCAAAGTGATCGCCGGGTTTGCCGGTGGCACAGCTGATGCGTTTACCTTATTTGAACGCTTTGAAAGCAAACTCGAACAACATCAGGGTCACCTGACCCGTGCCGCCGTGGAGCTGGCAAAAGACTGGCGCACCGATCGCATGTTACGCAAGCTAGAAGCCTTGCTAGCCGTTGCTGATCACACAGCCTCACTTATCATCACTGGTAATGGTGACGTAATACAGCCCGAAAATGACTTAATTGCCATCGGCAGTGGCGGTGCATTTGCCCAGTCAGCAGCAACCGCCATGTTAGAGAATACAGATTTAGATGCTAGAACCATCGTCGAAAAAAGTCTCACCATCGCTGGTAATATCTGTGTATTCACCAATCACAATCAAACGATAGAAGAATTATAGGATCAGATCATGTCTGAGATGACCCCAAGAGAAATAGTCTCTGAATTAAACAGCCATATTATTGGTCAGGACAATGCCAAAAAAGCAGTCGCCATCGCCCTTAGAAATCGCTGGCGCAGAATGCAGCTTGACGAAGCTTTACGCAGCGAAGTCACGCCCAAAAACATTCTGATGATTGGCCCCACCGGTGTGGGTAAAACAGAAATTGCCCGACGCTTGGCAAAGCTGGCTAACGCACCGTTTATCAAGGTCGAAGCCACCAAATTTACCGAAGTCGGTTATGTTGGTAAAGAAGTTGAAACCATTATTCGAGATCTCGTTGATATTTCAATCAAAATGACCCGCGAGCAAGAAACCGCCAAACATCAGCACCGCGCCGAAGCAGCGGCAGAAGAGCGTATTTTGGATTGTTTATTGCCTAAACCGAAAAACGTTTGGGGCGAAGACGAACAAAACGAAAACGACAATACCCGTCAGATCTTTCGCAAGAAATTACGCGAAGGTAGCCTTGATGACAAAGAAATCGACATCGAGCTGGCACAACCCCAAATTGGCGTTGAGATAATGGCACCTCCGGGTATGGAGGAAATGACCTCGCAGTTGCAGGGAATGTTCCAAAACCTTTCTGGTGACAAGAAAAAACAGCGCAAAATCAACATCAAAGAAGCCTTTAAGCTGCTCATCGAAGAAGAGGCTGGCAAGCTAGTCAACCCTGAAGAGCTTAAAGAAAAAGCCATCTATCTAGTTGAGCAAAACGGTATTGTGTTTATTGATGAAATCGATAAAATCTGTAAACGCGGTGACAGCACCGGTCCAGATGTTTCGCGTGAAGGTGTACAGCGTGACTTGCTGCCATTGGTTGAAGGTAGTACTGTCAGCACTAAACACGGCATGGTTAAAACCGATCACATGTTGTTTGTCGCTTCAGGGGCTTTTCAGATGTCAAAACCGTCTGATTTGATCCCTGAGCTACAAGGTCGCCTGCCCATCCGAGTTGAGTTACAAGCCCTCACCGCTGAGGACTTTGAACGCATTTTGGTTGAACCTTATGCCTCATTAACTGAGCAATATATTGCCCTGATGGCTACAGAGGGAGTCACCATCGGATTTACCACTGACGGCATCAAGCGCATTGCTAACGCCGCCTGGCGTGTCAACGAAAAAACCGAGAATATCGGTGCCCGTCGTTTGCATACGGTCATGGAAAAACTGATGGAAGAAATTTCTTATACGGCCTCGGATTGTTCAGGTCAAAGTACGCTCATTGACACCGAATACGTCAACAATCATCTCGAATCGCTGGTTGATGATGAAGATTTGAGCCGCTTTATTTTATAAGCCACTTTATATAAGCTACGTTCACCATAAAATAAGCGGGACAAAGGTCCCGCCTACTTAACGTAATAAGATCAACATGACTGTCAAAGCCATCAAATACCATAAAAAGCAACGTAATCTTGACGTTATCTTTGCTGATAACAGCCAGGTATTGTTAAGTGCTGAATTTTTACGGGTGTATTCCCCCTCAGCTGAAGTCACCGGTCACGGTCTGGGTCAGGAAACGCTGGTCACCAATAAAAAAGCGGTTCAAATCAGTAATATTGAAGCGGTTGGTAACTATGCGATTAAAATCAGCTTTGATGATGGTCATAATACCGGCATCTACAGTTACAAATACCTCACCAAGCTAAAGTCAGACCAACAGCGGTTATGGCTGGATTACCTCAATCGACTTAAAGCGGCTCGTGCCCATCGAGACGAAGTGATCCCTATCAAGATAGGGTAGAAAAAATTGGTAAACGCCAATTGCGCCTAATTTGATCATAACTGCGCTTCTGCTAACAAATAAAAATAAACCAGCCCGTGTAGGTGCTTTTTACTTGAGAACTCCCAATGGCGAGTTATACTCAACAATGACCTTTGTTATCAACCAAATAACCTCCATTTAAGGTGCGATCGATGCAATACAACACTTCAGAATTATGTGATATCTACACTAACACGGTCGATGTCGTCGAACCCATGTTTGTAAATTACGGCGGTCGCAGTTCGTTTGGCGGCGTGATCACCACTATAAAATGTTTTGAAGACAACCAGCTCATCCGTGAAACCCTTGAAAAGGACGGACTGGGCAAAGTATTATTGGTCGATGGAGGCGGCTCTACCCGCCGGGCATTAATCAACGCTAAACTAGTCGATTTGGCTGTTGAAAAAAACTGGGAAGGTATTGTGATCTTTGGTGCCATTCGTGACGTTGACACTATCGAAGACGCCGATATCGGCATTCAGGCAGTCGCTTCAATCCCGGTAGGCTGTGATGATTTAGGTCATGGTGAGGTGGATATTCCGGTCAACTTTGGTGGTGTGACCTTCTTGCCCGAAGATCACCTGTACGCCGATAACACCGGGGTTATCTTATCCCCAGACCCTTTGGATCTCGAATGACCCATTATTCTTTACTAGTGGCGTCCCAATGGGTTATCCAGCTGCAAAAACCGTTTAATTCAAACGGTTTTGAATACAGATAACCCTGCGCTTTAGAGCACCCCATACCCCTCAATTTAGCAGCCGTCTTATCATCCTCAATACCAACGGCTACTACATCAAGCTCCAGTTTGCGGGTGATCGCCGCATTCGTTGCTGACTGACTCAGCTCAGTAACTAACGAGCAATCGATCTTCACTTCGTTAATGGGAAACTTACGCAAGTAATTCAACGAGGTATAACCAGTGCCAAAATCATCAATTGAAATACCGATATTACGCTGGTGAATTTGCATCAATACCGGATAAGCCTTATCCGGGTCAGCCAGTAAAGCCGCCTCTTTAATTTCGAGGGTCAAATTGTTCAGATCAACTCCTTCACGGGCGGCCAAAAACTCAATCGTTTCGAGCAGTTCAACTTGTAACAAATCAGTGTTACCCAAATTGACCGACAGTTTTTGCTTAAATCCCCCATCTTTAAGCACCTTAAGCTGAGCCACCGTTTGTTGCAAAACCCATTGGGTCAGCGAAAAAATCACCCCGGTTTGCTCTGCCAGCGCAATAAATTGGTCAGGATGAATCAACCCTCTATCAGGATGACGCCAGCGGATAAACACCTCACCACCGTGAATTTTCTTGGTGTGTAAATCAATCAGCGGCTGAACATGCAAAACCAGTTCGTTATTGTCCACCGCATCACGTAGCGATGACATCAGCGCAATCCGCTCATTGGTATATAACTCCTCCTCGGGCGAATACACCACCGCCCCACTGCCATAGGAATTAATCGCATCAAGACTATGGTTAATGAGTGCCGCAATGGTAGTGCCATGCTCTGGGTATCTGGCAATACCTGCCGATATCACAAACTCCAAAGCACAGCTTTGCAATACCAGCGGTTCCATCAGGTTATTGATGAAATCATCGGCTATTTGTTCGGCCAAATGCTTTTTTAAACTTGAATCAATTAAAATACCAAAGTCGATCCCACCGAGATTGGCGATTTTGACCGATACGCCTTCATTAACTTCAATCACTATCACATCGTCAATATCTTTAAGCCGATTCACAATACGCTGTGCCGCCTGAGCCAATAACAGAT
>JBLHHD010000154.1:0-6844 GCA_047614605.1 Alteromonadaceae bacterium | reverse complement strand
CAATTGACGACATTCATCAATAAAGGCGGTGGCGGAACGAATAAATTCACTAAACTTGCCACTGTCAACCGCCAGAATATGACCGATGATCTCCAGTTCGCGTTTTTGTTCCTCAGCTTCAGCCTGCAACTCTTTGAGTGCGGTGACATCCCGTACGGTCACCATTATCTTGTCGATTTCGTCGTTAAGAATGATTGGGTCCCAGTCCAGTTCGAGTATTTTGGTCTTGTCATTATCCAGATTGATAATGATCTCACTCGCCAGCAGGTGAGAATTAAAATCAAACATCATTTCATCAGCCCCCAATAAGGCATCAACGGCGTTAGATACCTGATCGCAACGGTCACTGCCAAGATTGGTATTGCTGAATAACAAATCCATAAAGTTACGATTAGCTATTTTATCGGTTTGAAGGATAGCCTCAAGATAAGCGGCGTATTCATGGTGAATAATACCGCCTTGCATTATGGTAAAGAGTCCCTGATGCATATTTTGCATCATGCTGAGAATATCGTTGGTCTTTTCCTGCAAGGCTTCGGTGCGTTGTGCCACTTTGTGTTCAAGGGTACGGTTTTGCTCTTCAATCACCTCGCGCATCCGAATGTTTTTGATAGTGATCACTAGTAAACGGGCAACTGAGGAAGCAAATTCAAAATCACTCTCCTCAAAAGCCACCTCACCGACTTTGCCGTTAAAGTTCATCACCCCAATGAGCATATCTTTATCAAGCAACGGGATACACAATAACGCCATCGGTTTGGTATTACCTTTGGCATCAACAAAACTGGGATCTTTTGAGGTGTCGGCAACAAACACAATCTCCTTATTTTTGGCTGCCCGTCCAAGTACTCCCTCACCCATGGTAAAGATCACCGGTTTGGATTCATTGCGGATTTTTTTCGGTGGGTAAAACCCCTTAACCTCCAGGTTATTATCCTCGTTCATCAAAAATACCGAGCCCTGATTAACCCCGCAGTGAGAGTGCATGGTCCTCAGTACTTCTTCTAACGCTTTATTCTGATCGAGCAATACCGCAAGCACCTCACCGATTGAGTTTAGGGTTGCCAAGTCACTCATCTTTTTGTTAATTGTACTGCGCATAGTTTCAAAATTATTGGCAAGGCGACCGATTTCGTCATTGCTTTTAACCACCACCTCAGAGCGATAATCACCTGCAGCAATTGTTTCCGCAGCACCCGTCAATTCATTTAGCGGGGTGGTAATATTAACGGCTATTTTGCGGGTGGCATTAAAACCGCCAATGATCGCCACCAGTCCCACAGCCACCAAAATAATAATGCTCTGAATCAGCACTTCTTTTGATGCCTTTGACTCATCAGCCAGCGATTCTCCCATCCGAATGGTAGAAAATCCGTAACGTAAAAACCCCAGGATCTCGTCTTCAATAATAACCGGAGCGGCAAACTCATATACATCAACCCCACCCACACTAACAATTTTATTGCTCAGTTGAGTGATTGAAGCGGCCCACTGGCTGGTTTCATCCTCAAGTATCTCACCGCCTTTTACGATACCCTTTTCATTACCAGGGCGGGCGTTGACCCACGGCTGAAAATCGACATCCATATAGATACCATAAAGCATATCCGAATCATCTCTGACAGTACCCGAGACTAATTCCTGAACGGCTGAAAAGGCATTATCATCAACCATCCCCTGTAACGCCTGAGAATTGTTTAATACCAAAGTGCGTCCTTTGGCAATCAAACCATCGCGAATGCTTTTTTCTGATTTACTCAGGTTTATGTCTAACTGGGACATACTAAGATAAGCAACAAGAGACAATACAATGGAAAAACTGATAATAAAGATAAAACTGACGCGAGAGATGAGTTTTTGACGGATACTTACAAATTTCAAGGCGTTGCTCCCACTAATTGTTTAACGAAAAAAGCCTGCCCTATAAACCACTTAACACTATCCTTAAAGGAATTCCAACAAGCTTGCTGAGGGTTTCGCCCACTTCAACAAAGTGTAGTGAAGAAACGCCAGTTTGTTTAATTATAATTTTATTTTTTAATTATTGACCAAAAGCAGCTGACTAATGCTACGCTCAATAATGAAAGGCAATATAAGGTGTAATGAAATTTATGATGATGTTTTTTGGGGTGATTTTAGGTTTAATGCCTGCGGTTTATTTGTATTGGTCGGGTAAAACCAAAGAACAGCAATATCAACAACGTCTGGATACTCTGCAACAACAGCAAAAGTCACTGGTAGACATCAGCGAGCTTAACAGTGTCAATGAACTGCTTGAACAACACCAGCACCGACAACAGCAAATCATCGACGGCATCAATCAGGATGCCCAAAACGCCATTAACGATGCCCAAAATGATACCGTCCGTCTGCAAGACGAATTAAGCCAACAACTGCAAACCATAGACAATCTCAACAGCAACAGTCAATCACAAATAGGTGACGGACTCAGTAACATCAAAACCAACCTGGAAGACCTGCAAGGGTTATTGATCACCTTCGAACGCTGGCACGAATCACTCAGCCAATTAATGGAGCACAACAGTGTGATGCACAAGCAAAATGAGGAGTTTTTCAAAATCGTTAAACAAATCGTCATTCTTGCTTTAAATGCTGCTATTGAAGCGGCCCGGGCTGGCGAGTTTGGTCGCGGTTTTGCTGTGGTTGCCAATGAAGTGCGAGCCTTGGCGATACGTTCACAAGAATTAAGTGAGAGCTACCGGGAAAACCTCAGTAAAAATGACTTTTTAACCACCGCGACCTTTCAGGATATTCAGGCCAGTGGCAAAATGCTCTATACCGAAGTGCTCAGCACCACCGCTTCACTGGATTCTTTAATCGAAAAACACAGGGAAGCACAGTGACAATCAATCCTGAATTTGAAAAGCTTTTGCACTCATCCTTTATCAGCAGCTTCGAGTTGGTCCTCAATAGCTCACTCGAAGCGCATCAATGGCAGGTCAAAAGTAGCCGGGAAAATGAAAGCCTTGGCTGTGCCCAAGCAGTAGTTTTAACCATCAGCTCTCATCAGTTCAGGGTGATCTATTTCTTGCACTTCAACAATACCTTGCCCTGCCAGGACTATATCGCCAAAGAGCTTAAAGTAAACCGGGATAACCTCACCGATTCACGTTTTTATGACTACCTTTGTGAAGTGGGCAACAGTTATTTTGGTGCGGTTAAACGCCTGCTGGGTAATTCGGTAACCAGCATGGGCATGTCAACACCCAACATCCTGGACAAGTCCTGTTTGAAATATGTCACTGAACTTGACATCCAAACCAGTGGTTTTGCCACCGCACAATTAAACGGTCAAGCGTTGCTTTACGCCAGTTACCATTTAAGCGCATCCACAGAGCTGGACTTCACAGTAGCACAAGCGGTAAAAGAAGACGTTGACTCTGGCGAACTAGAGTTCTTTTAAGCAAATGTCCTGTTCAATTGGTTATTAAAATGCACAGTACAGATGATAATCAACTAGACTTTTTATGAGTCGCCCGATTAAACCGAGGTATTATGCAAGATCACAATACTGACAACACGGTCAACCAGATAGTCAGTAAAATACTGGTTCACGAAACCTCTGCGCAAGCACAGGGCCAGCTGAGGGAGTTTTGTCAGGCCCACAATCTGCTGGGGTTAAAAGATCACGGCAATAAAATCATGGCTATTTTGCATAGTCACACCGATCTCGGTGGTGCCTTTTTATGTGAGCAAAGCGATGAACAGGGTCATAGTGGTTTACAGATTGGTTTGCAAATTCACCAAATCAGACCCGAATTACCATTGTTCTTACGCCGTCAAAGCCTCGATACCCCACTACCCGCTCAATACGACGGGGTTTTTGCTGGCTGTTATACCATTGATGACTTAGCTCAGCTAAAAACCCTGGTAGACGACCACCTGTTTTGCAGCCATTATCCGATGCCTTTAATTCGTGGTATTCAAGAATTGTCCAATCAGGCATTCCATACCACCATCAGCAATATAAAAGTCACCTGTGATCCACCCTACATGGTCAAAGACCAGCTAATTTATGGTGAATTATTCAGTTTAATTCCACTGGAAAGCCACTGGTGCCGGGGGTTTATGATGCTCCAAACCACCGAATCACAAATGATGACCCTGATAGCTAATGGGCGTACTTCACTGAGCAATCAAAACCCCACATTTAGAGAGGTTAATCATTTGATCAATGAGATCACCAACATGGTATGGGGTGGCATAAAATCACGCTTTTTTGTTGATGATGGCAACGACGAACAAACCGTCACTAATAATAAAATACATGTGCCAATTATGATTAACCATCGACGCAAATTTATTTCGTTCGGTACCAGTGAACCACACTTGTGTTTTCGCTATGTTATCGAAAGTCAAACCGATGATTTTCCCCGTCTGGAGATTTATCAAAAGCTGATATTTAATCTCAACTGGCAACCCGAACGATTTAAAGAATGTAACCAAGCCGTCGACGATATGGTGGATTCCGGCGAACTGGAGCTTTTCTAATCGCTTTTGCCGATAGCTTTACACAATAGGCAGATGTAACACGATTAATTTTCACCACTTAGCGCTATAAATAGTGGTTAGACAAAAACTAAGAGGAAAATAACAATGGCACAGATTCTAGTTGTTGACGATTCTGAAACAGTACGTAACGAAGTCGGTGGATTTTTTCAGCAACAGGGGCTGACAGTCGCCACCGCTGTTGATGGTAAAGACGGGTTAGGCAAACTTAAAAATGACAGCAGCATTAAATTGGTCATTTGCGATGTCAATATGCCTAACATGGATGGTTTGACTATGGTTGAAAAATTAAGGGGTGAGCTGGGCAACAAAACCGTAAATGTCATCATGCTGACCACTGAGAGTGATCCACGGATGAAAGAGCGTGGTAAAGCCGCAGGTGTAAAGGGTTGGATAGTTAAACCCTTTAACGGTGCTGCGGTGATCGGCGGCATTAAAAAGCTGATCGGTGCTTAATCTATCATTATTTTATAAGGGTCCAATCGATGAAATGGAAACACTTCCTGTCTTTTACTTTGGCACTGATACTGGCACTGCCAGTCTGGGCTGATAATTTATTTGTATTTGTGCCGACAGACGTCAGAGCCAAAGCGATGCAACAGGACATTAGCGCAATCTGCCCGAATGTCACTGTAACCGTATTTGGTCGTGGCAAGGATTTTCGTAAACAAGTCAAAAAAAAACCGCCAGATGCTATCTTGTCACTGTTGCCGGTGATCAACCGATCCAGTCCCTTTGAACCCGTCATGCGCGGTGTGCAACAGGGGGTTACTGAGGAGGAGTATGTACTGGTCTCGGTTGACGAACCACTGGATATCACCAAATTGGGCAGTAGAAAAATTGGCGTGGTTGATTTGTTGGGGCGCAAACCCATGGCTGAGTTTATTTCCGGGTTATTCCAGTCGGATATCAAAATAAAAAGGGTAACCAAACAAGAAGACCTGTTGCCATTACTCACTTTTGGTTCGGTCGATGGAATATTTGTCTCTGAGCGCCTGTATATGCAGATTAAAAACAAGTCGAACTTAAATCTGGTCTTTACGCGTTTAAACATAAAGGTTGGCCTGGTCAGTGCCGCTTTAGCCACCACAGCGGCTAAAGAAAACATTGTCGGATGCCTGAAAAAGTTTAGCGGAAAGTTAAACGGTATATTAGGAGTAGACCAATGGCGCGTTCTTTAAACACTAACACTCACGATAAAGATTATTTCGATACCTTTATCGGCCCACAATTGGCGTACTGGAAGCGGTGGTTTGTGACCGCCCTGATACTATTGGTTATGCCAATGTTCAGCTTAGCCGAAGATACTGCGCTGGTACTTACCGCCCCGGGAGACGCTTTTAAAGAAGTGATTTCGGGCATTACCGGTGATTTGGAAGAAGAATTGAATTTTGAAATTTATGTTATCTCCAAAGGTTCAAAGGTCAGTGAGGTAGAACAACAAATCAGCAAACATAAGCCCAAAATCATTATTCTGGTTGAGAATAATGCCATTAACCTGTACGCAAAATACCAAAAGGCCCATCCTAAAGCAGAGTTTCCACCGAGTGTCGCAGTGGCCGCCTTATTTGTTGACCGGTTTATATCGAAGTTAAAAAATGCAACTGGCATTCGCTATGAGATACCCGCTGTCACCAGCATAGTCAATATGCGTACAGTATTACAAAAGCCGGTGAAAAGAGTCGGTGTGATCCACCGTAAATGGATGCGTGGCTTAATTGATGACAATAACAAATATTGTCTGGCGGAAGGTATTGAACTTGTTAGCATTGAAATACCCAATAAAGACAAGAAGCTCGACAAGAAGCTCAAAAGTGGTCTAAAATCACTACTCAACAAAAAGATCGATGCCCTATGGGTGCTCAATGATAATGCACTACTTAATGCCAACATGATCCGCTCAGCATGGCTGCCAGTGATTGGCAACGCTAAATTACCAGTGATTGTTGGTATTAAACCGATGTTGTCAACTCAGCTTAACTTTGGTTCATTCGCTATAGTACCTGATCACTATGCGCTGGGTGTACAAGCGGCATCAATTATTGGTGAGATCATGGAAGAAGACTGGTATATTGGCGAGCGGGAAATTGAGCAACCAGTATCGGTTAAAAAGATTGTCAATATCAGCGTTTTAGACAATAAAAAAGTGCAGTATAAACAAAATGAAATGCAAAATATGGATGAAGTGGTACAGTAATACATATTTACCAATGTCGTCAGCGTTGCTGGTTTTAAGTAAAACCAGCAACGCTTTAAAAATAACAACAGGCATCAAGGATAATTTACTGGTTTAACTATGAAGCATTTAACCCTG
>JBLHHD010000153.1:0-6855 GCA_047614605.1 Alteromonadaceae bacterium | reverse complement strand
GTTGATCACATGATAACGGTCAAAACGGTAACGGTCTTCTTGCTGCAAGTAAATATCATTGATACTAGCGCCGCTAAAAAGTACCGTGTTGTCAAAAATAAAACCTTTTAAGTGCAGCACACCAAGTACTTCTTTTGACTTGACCGGTACTCCGTAAATATCAATACCGTGTTGATATTGCTGCTGACATTGGCGATAAAATCCGGCATTACCGGCACTTTTTTGTTCGCCTATCAAGCCTCGTTGGGCACGGTGAAAGTCGACAAAAATCTTGATATCTAGCGCTGGATTATCCTGTTTAGCCTGATACAGGGCATGAAGCACGGCTTGTCCTGATTGGTCGTTTTCCAGATAAAGCATTGATAGATAGATGCGCTTTTGTGCCGATTCAATCAGTTCAAAAAGCTTGGCGCGAAAGGCCCGGGTATCTGGCAAAATTTCAAAGTTATCGGTTGCCAATGCAAATTTGGGCAACGTTTGAAAAAATAGCAAATTGTCTTTTCTAAAGCGCATAGGTTAAAAAGGTATCCTCAAAGCAACCCCGGGTTTTAGTACGGTTATTTTACAGCAGTTAATCCGAGTATCATGCGCACAAATTACTGTTAATTGATGGCCGTGTCCATTGTTTTTAGTGGTTTGTTATGAAAGTTTATAATAATAGGTAACGATGGTGGCTTTTAGGCTTTTGCGATTACTGGTCTACCAGGTGTTGACTTGATTTGGTCGAGGGAGATTAAAACCACTGGAGTCGGTGACCGAAAATGGTGCTCTAGGAGCCTGTCCGAGAATGAGACTCGACTGAGGAAAATCTGGATTTGGCTATTTTATGCGCTCTTTCCAGTTGAATAGTCAAACTATTCGCCTGAAAAAACCGCGAAAACTATCTCAAACCCGCTTTCCCTCAGCACTAGCCCTATTCTCGGACAAGCGCCTAGCGATTTTCTATAGCAAAGCCCTTGAACAAACCGAGTCAAAAATAACCTCACATGGCGGGACCATTATTAAGGCTCTTTTTGACTTTCCCGGTGGACGGCGGTTTCACTTTATTGACTCTAATGGCAATGAGTATGTGGTTTGGACCGACCGTAAAGCGCTGAAATAAAAAAGGTTAAGCTTTATGCGTCTATTTCAATTTCGTAAGAGCCAAATTTACGCACGTTAATCACCCCAGTGTCAAAAATCAGGTATTGACCCTTGATACCGAGTAAGGTGCCTTGAACTTCAGGGTTTTTGTCGAAATTAAATGAGCTAATTTTAGTTGGGTAAGTTAATACCGGATAGTTGATGAGGGTGATGTCTTCGTCCAGTTGAGTAACCGCATCAGCGCCAAATTTAAGCTTTATTTCATCAAGTCGTCCGCTAATTTGCGGAATTAATTCCTCAGCCCGGGCTTTAAGATCAATATCCTCATTACTGCCTTTTAACATTGCCCGCCAGTTAGTTTTGTCGGCAATAAACTCGGCCAATGCCGTTTCTACCAAACCGGATTGTAAGCGGGTGCTGACAGCAAAAATAGGCATTGCCTGAGTGGCTCCCTGATCAATCCAGCGAGTGGGTGTTTGAGTATGGCGGGTGATACCGACCTTTAAACCCGAAGTGTTAGCCAGATAAACATAATGACGGATCAGGCAGTTTTCTTCCCCCCATTGTGGTTCGCGGCAAGTGCCTTTGTCATAATGACAAGTTTCGGGTTTGAGAATACACATATCACAACTGGCCAGTTTGCTCATGCAAACGTAGCAATGGCCTTGAGCATAACTTTTTTTGGTTTTTTTACCACAAGACGAACAAAAGATATTACCGGTGTGCACTAACTTAACGGTTTGACCAATCAACGGGTTTAATGGCACCAGTTGGTCGCCAACGGGCAATGAGTAGTCTATATTACTTTGACCTGCTGGCTGCTGGCTGGCGGGTGACAGTTGTGATTTCATTTTTTTCAGGGTGCCTAACATTGATGATCCTCATTGTGGTGGCTGGGATTAAGCGCGTCATACTAGCAGTTATTAAAGGCTCGGTAACATTACTTTTTTGAAAACTTGGGGGTTGGCGGAAAATTGCATATATTTACTGTTAACTACTGTACCAGCCGAGGGAAGAAATGTTCTGTTTCAACTTCAATCTATTCCGGTTTTGTTATTGTGAAGCTTCTAATTACGGTACCTGTGATCGTTCAATTAAAACCGTTGTCTGGCGATCATGAAAAAACCAGATGGTATTAAACATATACTCGAGGTGATTGTGAACATCGCAGAGTCGTTCCTTGAAAGGGAGTCTGGTATCCCTGTCGAAAAAAATGCGTCTTACGTGTTATGTAGCAGCCGTTTTGACTTTAAACCCGTGACTGCGCTGATGAGTATTTCTGGCTGTTTCAGAATGACGATCACCTTTAGTTTTGATAAGGCGTTAATTACCAAGATTTTCGAGGTGTATTCGCAAGGTTTGTCATTTGAAGATAATGACCTGGCATTGCATATTGAAGAAACTGCAGCAGACATGATTAATATTGTGATTGGTAACGCAACGGCAAAATTAGCAGAGGGAGGTACAACTGTACAGATATCGGCACCCATCGTTATTCATGAGGCCAACGCCAAACCGTTGGAGTCTGTGGCGCTGTTGACTGCGACCCTATTTACTCACTTTGGTGAGATGATGATCACGGCCATACCAGTTGGCAGTAGTAAATGAGAGAAGTGGATAATATATGAAATCGCTTAATATTCAAGTTGTTGATGATTCGCCATTAACGGTTAAAAAGATCACCCAAATGCTGGAAAACTTGGGGCATAAGGTGGTTAAAGTGTCGGCAACGGGCAAGTCGGCTGTTTTTGATTATCAATATACCAAACCTGACTTGGTGACTATGGATATCACCATGCCGGATATGGATGGCATTACAGCCACCCGGCGGATCATTGAATTAGACAAAAAGGCCAGAATTGTCATGGTCACCTCGCATAGTCAAAAACAAATGATAATGGACTCCATCTCAGCTGGCGCACTAGGTTATGTGATGAAGCCCGTTGATGTTGATAAGTTGCAGGCCACCATTGAGAAAGCTTATGCCAGAACGCTAAAAAAATAACTGGCTGTGCCCTATGGGGCTATTTATTGATATTGGATGAAAAAACGATGCAAACAACGATTGAGCAGTTTCTTAGTATTTGTCAAAGTGCAAGTAACGAGGCGTATCAGCAATTTAAACAATTACTTGAACAGCTTGACGATCCGCTCAGGCGAAAAGCGGCTCGCCAGTTTCTGACCCGCTTAAGGATTTTTAATCGGTCTGAGCAGTCCGACGACTCCTCACCAAACGTTCATTTTCAGTTTCTAGAGCAAGTGGTTTTAGATATTAATGATCAGAAACGTAACCTGACCTTATTACAATTTCCCAGTACCTTTGAACCCGAAGTCTGGTCTTTTACCTTTTATGAAGGGCTGATCCGCTATCCTGCGACCGAGTATCGCGATTTGACCCTGCTTGAACTCGGCTGTGGTATCGGCTGGATCAGTATTGCCCTGGCATTACGTTATCTGCCCAAAAAAATGGTTGGCTTGGATATTAACCCCAAAGCGGTCACTTGTGCCCGCTTGAATTTATATTTAAATGCCCTGGATGATGAGGGCGAATTAGTGACGGAGGGGGTTGAAAAAGTCAGTTTACTTGATTTGGTTGAGTTTGAAACCTCTGATTTATGTGATCATTTTGCTGCCAAAGGTGATTATTTTGACCGTATTATTGGTTGTATCCCTCAGGTGCTCAACCCAGAGCCTGAGATCATGGATAATCTGGTAGCCGAGTCTGCCAGTGATGAGTATTTGCAATCGCTGAGTAACTACGCGGTACAACAAGGTTATATTGAAGACCAATTTGGTTTGGGGTTGATTGCCCGGGCGGTTGAGCAGGCGATTGCCCTAATTAAAAGCAACGGCAAGTTGATTTTAAACCTCGGTGGGCGACCGGGGCGTTCAGTACTGGAAAATCTAATGAAACGGCGAGGTTTTACGGTGCGTAGAGTGTGGCAAACTCAGGTTAAACAAGCCGCCGATACAGATATTGAAGCACTGGTCGCGATAGAAAAATCCACCGGGCATCGCTTCGAATTTTATATGTCGGCTCAGGCTGTCACGCCGATTGATGCCAGAACGGCATTGGCTTATTTACAACGCCAAGGGGTCATTTACCATTCGGTTGATGTCTATGAAGCGCAAATGTGCTTTCCTGAACAAGTTAAATATATTTATCGGGAAATAGAGCGGGTTAGCAGTGAGCGGTTAAGAAGCGCAGTTGATTTGACCTTTGATAATGTTGAGGATGCTGAGGAGCGTTACACCTTTTTATCCTTTATCGCTGGCTGGCTTGAAAAGCAGCAGGGTTTTTCTTATGAGAATACCCAGGGGGTACTTTATTTTCGTCAACAATTGGTGGAATATCTGCATTATTACCATAAGGTTCAATATAACGAAAATCAGGTTTTGATAACCCCAGGACGTGGAGAGTTGTTGACTAATTTGTTCAACAGTTATCGCCCCAAATTAACCCTGATTGATAAGGAGTTACGCTTTTTAGTCGATAAAGGGCTGGACCGGGCTGAGTGTGAAATTATCGAATTGCCCGCAAAAATCCAATACCTGATTGAATTAATTGAAAAACTCCAGCCTCAGTTGGTAGTGACCCAGTTAAACAAAGACGAAATACATTCAGTTGTGCTGGTCAAGGCATTAGTCGATTGTGCCAAAGACAATAAAGTCACCTTAGTGATTGATTTATCTCAAACTCTGGAGTTGTCCAGTGATCCGCAAAGTCATGGTGTTTATCAATATTTATCCGCTTATGGTCACCCGCCTAACGTGTTGGTCATATCGGCGTTAATCAATAATCGGGTTTATGATCACTACTCGTTAAATATTACTTTGCTAACCGACGAGGCTGTGCAGCAGGCTTTGGTAGATGCAGCAGAGCTGACTTATAGTCGAACGCCCGTTTTGGTTCAGCTTTATTACGCACATTTGCTTGAAGAGTTATTATATTTTCAGCGCACCCGTTTATATGTTGAACCACCATCTGGGGTCGAAAAAAACGTTTTTGACAGCACATTAACGTTATCTGCGAAGGCCCGCAAAGCAATGGCTTATCCAGCGATTATAGGCAGTCATATGCCTTTTACTGAGCAAACCATACGGCTTGATTACGGTGAAAATGAAATGCCTGCACCGGCATTTCTCAAAGATGTGGTGTTTGAAAGTTATCTGGTACGTCATTTTAATCAAGATGAGGCCCCTGCTGCTCAACCTATTCGGGAGTTGCTGCAAAGTCGATTTGGTCTGCCCCAATCGATTTATGCCAAGATGCTGTTTGCCAATGGGGTAGCGTCTTTGTTTAGTGGTTTATTGCAGCTGTGTCATGAGGCCAACAAATCGATGATCATTCCCAGTGGCAGTTATGGTAATTTTAATGCAGCGACGGCCTGGCAAGGGCTAGATGTGCAAACGCTCCAAACCTATGAGCAAGATGACTTTAAAATTACCGCTGGGGCGCTTAAGGCTTTGCTGGTCAAAAAGCCGGGCAGTTGGGTGTATCTTAATGCCCCTGTGGTTAACCCTACTGGGGCGATTTACTCGCAGCCCCAGCTTATAGCGCTTTTGGATATCGCCGTTGCTTACGATGCTACTGTGGTGTTTGATTGTATTTTTACGGGTCTGGAGTATGCCAAATCGGTCAGTTGGCAGCTTACCAAGTCGATGGAAAAGTTTGCCAGTTCACCAACCGCCCGCTTTATTTTGATCAGTGGTCTGTCCAAAGAATATGCGGCTGGGGGGTTAAGGTTTGGTTATGCTTGGTCATCATCAAGTCAGCTGATGGCGAAACTCGCTCAGGTTATTAAGCGGACCCCTCATTTTACTTTGGGTTATGCGGCTCGCGAATTGTTCGAAGCGCATAATCAGGGGCAAGCTAAATTAGTGGAGCACCTCGACAGTCAACGAGAGGTGCTGGGGTTAAGGGCGGCTCAACTGAGCGAATTATTAAACCGCAAAGGCTGGGTCGTATTACCACCTAAAGGTGGGCTTTTTTTGGTGGCAAAACCACAAAAAGCCATTGATAAAAGTGAGTTGGATGCCCAAACGGTGGCAGACAATGTTGCACAACAACTGTTTGAGCAAATAAATGTAGCGATTAATAACTCGACTTGGACAGGTCTGTCGGGTTATTGCCGCTTTGTTCTGTCAATCAAAGCGGCTGATTTTACCGAAGCTTTGGCACGTTTTGAGCTGTTTGAGTTATGATTTTAGCTGTTAGAGAGCTTCACACTCAAGCGGCTCTAAATCGGTAGTTGTCGGAGCAGCGACTTTGGCTGGTTTTTGCTTACTCAAAACGATGATATTGCCCATCACAATCAAGCCAAGCCCGCAGAAGGTATAAACACTCCAGCTAAAACCTTCAACAATAGTTGATATCACTACGGCCACCGCCGGAAATAAAATGATCGCATAGGAGGTTTTATGAGCGCCTATTTTGCCCAGTAGTGACATGTAACAACCAAACGCAATAACCGAGCCGAACAAAGACAGGTAAATCATTGAATACCAGTACGAAGGGCGGGGATCAATAACAAAACTGTGCCCCTGCGCTACTGCAACCACTGCCATGATCAATGCCCCATAAGCCATCCCCCAGGCATTACCTTGTTCAATCGGCAAATTGACACGCTGGTTACTTATAGACATCATGTTGCCAAAAGAAGCGATCAAGGTACCCGCCAGACAAAGTAGCAGGCCATAAATACTGTCATTTTGTCATTCGAAAGCCGATAGCGGTGGCCAAAATAAAGTGCAAATGCCTGACAAACCCAG
>JBLHHD010000152.1:0-6855 GCA_047614605.1 Alteromonadaceae bacterium | reverse complement strand
GATTTTCGGTTTGAGTGCCGGTGATCATAAAATACAGGTAGCTTTGCCTCAGTTGCCCGTTGGCAAGGCTGGATAAGGCGTTACCCAAATAGTCGTAATCAGTTTGCTGACCCTGACCAATATCAATCTTATCCCGTGAAACAGTGGCGTTACTGCGAACCTGCCGCCATTGCTCGTCGGTAAAACCATGTTGTGATTTTAAATATTCAAGCCTGAAATTGGTGCCACCGGGGGCAGTATAAGCACCACCGAGTAAAAACTGGTGAAAGCTGGATTTACTTTGTGCTGGTAGCTGTAATTGCTCGGTAAGTTGCTCTCGCTGGTGCTGTAAACTCCACTCCATGCGAAAGGTTATTTCATCCGTGATTAACGAGCTGAAACTGGCGGCTGCATCCAGGGTTTGGCCGGGAATTTTGTGTAGCAACAGTTCATAATCATTACTGCCCTGAAAACCGATGCGGGTAATGTATTGTTTTGAGGTCAAATAAACGCTGCTATTGATTGCGCTATTGGTTGAGTCATCTTCGTCAAAATCGGCGACCACAGCGCTGTAATGCCAGCTGCCAGAGGTATAACTTATGGTCGCCATATCCCAACCCTGTTGTTGTGCCGGGTCGTCTAAATCGATGTAAGGTCGATCGCGATAAGGGCGCAGCAGGTTGGTTAAACTCCAGTTATAGCCATTGCTCCATTCGGTTTTAATTCGTCCCAATTGCATTTGCCAGGCGTAGTCGTTGCTGGTCCAGTTAAGGTAACCTTCAAGTAATTTAGTGGTGCTGTTGCTGTCTTCTTCGTCTTTTTGCCATTGGGCGATGGTTCTTAATCGGCCTTGTAAATGCTCAGTCCACTGGGCTTTTACCCGCCAATCGATAACGCCGAGTTGGTCATTATCGCTAAACTGGGTCAGCCCCGGGTTAAAGCGATTAGAGCGGTTAACATTATTACTTTGATAGTAACCAAGTAAACTTAGCTCGTGAGTATAAGCTGAGTCACTTTGCTCACGTTGACTGGCGAAAGGGTCTTCATTGCCAGTTTGATGATTGTTTTGATCAGCGTCATCAGTAGCAAAAGGGTCGGTAGCGAATGGGTCCGTCGCAAATGGATCGGGTGCTACGGCGAACGGGTCATTCACCGGGGTGTTCGCCTCATCGTTTGCCAACGCATTGGCAGCAATGATACTTAGGGCGAGTAAACCTATACGCAACTTAACCATTACAGATTCACAATCGCTTCTTTGCTGAATAAGGCTGGTGGCAAGTCTGACGCACGATAATTGTCAAACTTCATCCAGGTATAGTTACCTTTGATCACCGGGTCTACCAGTAGCATTTTATGAATTTTTGGCTGACCATGGTAGCTTTTAAATTCTTTGTAATGGGCGGTTTTTAACAGCTTGCCAGATCGGGCGTAATATTCGCTACGTACTGGCTGGTGGTGCTCGTTGTCATTAAGCCAAAAAACCACTTTGGTGTAGCTGATTTTGCGAGTTTTGGCATTAAGGGTCAGCTGAATTTGTCCGTCTTTTTTGTCTTGTGCTGTGGTGGTTATGTTGGCGGTATAGTCGGTGGCATAGTTGGTGCCCGCTACGTCACCGTTACTGGCTTCACCAAGTAATCGCTGGGCTGGTGATATGCGAATGACTTTGCGAGTGCCAGGGATGTATAACCACATGTCGTTGTCTTGTTTTAACAATACTCGTCCGCGTTGGCGGGCGGGGGATCTGAACTTAACCAGTGATTTGTCATCCTGAACATCGACGCTTAGCTCGTTGGTGCGGGCATCTCGGCCTTTTTTGTAGCTGATATTGGTGATATCAAAACTAAATCCCTGACCTGCCAAACCCCGGTACTGGTCAATTAAGTCAACCAAAGCAGCAGCGCCAAGCGGTTTGGCTTTGGCTTTGGCTGGTATTTCTACCGGTGAATCGCTGGGTGTGTTAAGGTTTGTACCAGTTTTATCTGGCCGTTCGCTTTTTACTTGCTCAGCAGTAATCGATTCTGCAGGTTTAGACTTAACAGGATCAGCGATAGCCCAGTGGCTACCAATCGACAGAAGCAGAGCAAGGTAAAGGGCTTTTTTCATGGTTTTGAGTCTCATCTTAAGCAGCTCGCATGGCTTGGTTAATCAATAAACGCGAGGCTTTAAACGCCGGGTAAATACTGGCAAGTACGGCCACTACAACACCTGTCAGGGCGGTTTGCCATAATACAGTCCACTCAACAAAGATACGCACTGGATAACTTTGACTGCTGCCCGGTGGTGTCGGCATCATAAACTCGCTAACAGTAATGCCGTTAGCCATCAATATGCCCATGACAACCCCAAGCAAACTGCCAAAAATACCCAGATAGAAAGCTTCGGTCAAAAACAGCATTAAGACTTCGTGGCGAGTAGCACCTAAAGCCCGGATAGAGCCGATTTCTGGGGTACGCTCCATAACAGCCATCATCATGGTATTGGCGATACTTAGTGCGGCGATAAACAGTACAATGATCTTGATAAAACCAAATACGCCGTCAAACAGGTTAACTACTTCATGATAATACTCTGCCAGTTGTGACCAGCTGCGAATTTCAAGGCTAAGCCCTTCTTGAATAAACAGGGTATTGAGTTTTGCGATCACGGTATCGGTTTGCTCAGTGTCTGACAGCAGCACGACCAAACGGCTGGTGCCGTCGGTAAATAATAAGTCTTGAGCGTGGAGCAGGTTAATCCGTACCAGACGATTATCCACATCTCTGATACCGGTGTTAATTGCGCCAACAATCTTAATATCCACGGCATTAACTGCACCATCGGCAGTCGAGCCCATCAGGGTCAGGTAGTCACCGATTTTGGCGTTAAGGGCGTTAAATAATCCTACGCCCACCAAAGCACCATCGCTATCTTCTGGGAATAAGTCTTCACCGGCGGTAATGGTAATAGCCGAGCTTAACAGCCCTTCTTTATCCGGATCGATACCATTACCAACAACGGCAATAGATTGACTACCGTTAGTCACCAAACCAGACAAGTCGAGTCGCGGGGTGACCAGTTCTACGCCCTCAATGGCTTCGACCAGTTTGATGATCTGGTCCATGCGGTCTTTTGGCAACAGGTACTTTTCGGGCTCGATATGACCGTACTGATTAAATCCTTGTTGATAAATTTGTAGGTGACCGAGTTGCGAGCGGATCATGTTTTCGCGCATTCCGTCGTACATCGAAGCGACAAAGCCGCCAAACAAGATCAGGCTGACCACACCAACCTGTATAGCCAGCAAGGTAATAATGCTGCGGCGGCGGTTTCTCAGTACATTAAGCAGGGCAATTTTATGTCTGAACATCATTAGTTCTCATCCCAAAACGTAAACCCCGCCACTGCCGGGATATTACTCGCGACGGGATAAAATCATTAACTTATTGATTAATAAGTCTTACGACTCAGTTGCATAGCGTCGTTCTGGCACTAATTAAAAGTGATCCTTGAGTTGCTCGCTGGCTTTAGACGACCAGTCGGACGCTTTGTTTATCGCCAGTTGGTTCCACAAGGTCTTGGCTTGTTCGGCTTTTTTGTTTTTTACCAGCGCCATGGCGAGGTAATAATCAATAAATTCGATAAATTTGCCGTCACTGTCTTTCATCTGGGTTTTTAACAGGTTTAAGTCTTTTTCGGCAAAGCTGGCGCGGCTTAAAAAGGCGGGCATGTTGGCATAACTGAGGCCACGTAATAATCGTACGCCCAAATGGGTGGCGGATTTTTTGACTGCCCGGTCCATGTAACGCATCCCTTTACGGGCTAAAAAGTTCATTTTACCCAGGTTACGCTGGTAAAAAATTGATTGCAGACTCAACGCACTGCCAAAGGCGGCCATTATTTCATAATCGCTTTTGGCGCTTTTAAGATAGCTTTGCAGATCGTCGGTGATCATTTCAAGGGGTTTGAGGCTTTGATCGGCTGAGTTAGCAAACAACGCCAGTTTTAGCAGTAATAACTGGCGTTTTTGCTCAGTTGAACTGGGGTTGCCAGGGGTGCTGAGTTTTTCTAACAATGCCAAACGCTCGGTTTTATTGGCACCGGTAAATGTTGGGCGCTGATATTCGCTGGTTGTCTGTTCGCTGTGGCTGGGGTTATGATCTGCCCATACCGGCGTTGTGGCCAATGTTAAACCTAATAACGCAAAGGAGGCCTGTTGAAGCGCTAATGTTAGCCTTTTTTTCATGCTGCTACTGCCTTTTGTTGGTCGTCGATCACCATGCCATCTTTGAGTTCGATGACTCGGGTTGCCTGTTGCAGGACAAATTCGTGATGAGTGGCAAAAATAAAGGTCACCCCCTGACGGTTAAGTTCTTTCATCAGCACCATGATGGTGGTTGCTGTTTGCGAATCAAGGTTCGCAGTGGGCTCATCGGCCAAAATAATATCCGGGTCGCTGACCAGTGCCCGGGCAATTGCTACCCGTTGCATCTGACCACCCGAAAGCTGATTGGGACGGTGGCTAGCATAATCGGCCAGACCGACTCGGGTCAGCGCTAGCATTGCCCGTTCTTTAGTCTTTTTTTCACCCCTGAGCGCCAGTGGATACTGGACGTTTTCAAGTGCTGTCAGTACGGGCAAGAGGTTAAATGACTGAAAGATAAAGCCAATATGCTCGCGGCGCATTTGAGATTTTTGATTATCATTAAGTTGCCCCAATGTATAATCAGCCACAACTACCTCACCGCTGCTTGGTTCATCCATGGCACCAATGAGATTTAGCAAGGTGCTTTTACCACTGCCGCTGGTGCCTTTGAGCACCAAAAACTCGCCTTTGTTGATACTCAGGTTAATGTCTTTTAAGGCATGAACCTGGGTATCACCGAGGGTAAAGTGGCGGCAGATATGACTCAGCCTGACCACTTCTTGTTTTACTTCCATGCCCGACCTCCGTCAGTCTCGGCAAATCCGGCCAGCAGGGTTTCAAACTGACGTTTGTCTGCCGGGGCCTTGTCGGGAATAGTTTTAAACAGTTTAAGGTAATGGTCAACTTTTGCGCCAGCACTTTGATCGGCTTTAAAAAAATAAGCCTGAGCCATCGACAGATAAAATTGTCCTTTGATTTGCACTGGCACATCATCAGGGTATTTTGCTAATAACTGCTCGAACCAGGCTTCATCTTCAAAGACTTTATCAAAGCCGCTATTGATGGTGCCGGTGTTGGCAAAGGTCGCTAACCGTACCAAACGCACGGTTAAATCGTCTGGGGCCAGTTCGACCGCTTGGGTTATTTTGCCCAGTGCATCAGCTAGGGTATATAATTTGTATATGCCCATTGTTAAATCCAGTGAAGCACCTGAGCGTTTGGCGGCATTAGCACTGTGCCAAACTAGCGCCAGAGGGTCTTCTGGGGCGAGTAATATGGCTTTATCAAGGTGCCGGGCTGCGATATCAATATCATTATGTAATGAGTAAATTGATCCCAGTTCAATCAGTAAATCGGTTTCATTGGGGTTTTCACCCAGTTCGGTTTCAAGGCTTTGCAGAGTCATTTTTTCACCAGCATTATAAGGTTGACGCTCGAAGGTGATGGGCCACGCGCCCGTAAACCAACTGATGACATTGCCGATGACAAGACTGGTTAAAATGAAAATTAACGCTTTTTTCATGAGGTAAAGCCTTTAGATCCGGTTAATAATTACTGCTGAGCCGATAAACTGCTGAGCCGATAAACTCGTTGAGTGAGTCCAAAAGTCAATTTAAAGGAATTCTGATGCTTCAAGCAGCTGGGCATCCATATCTTTTAAGGTGGTAAATTCGTCAAATATCAGCGCTTCTGGGTCAGTGACGTCAACATAAACTTGCTCACAAATTAGAATAACTTCAACGATATTTAACGAATCGATACCCAACTCGCCCAGTGGTGTATCCGCATCCACTTCGTCTTTGTTAAGCATTTCAGCAATTTGTGCCTGTAATTCGCCTAGCTGTGATTCAGGTAGTACGGCTGGTAGTGATTCAATTGTGTCGGCCATTTTATTTCTCTCTTTTTTTTATGATAGTTAAATTGATAGTTATTGGTTATTTTTCGCCAATGAGTGTCGCTACTTTACTGCCCACCCAAGGTGACGGGACAAATAATCCAGCGTCAGGGTTTGGTAACAAAAGCTGTTGACCCGCTCGCTGTGTTGCTGATGAAGCTTAAATATGTTGGCTGAATAAGGCGTAATAATATTAAACAGCTTAAGTGTTACCGGTTTAAACCCGCTGCCCATTAAACGCTGCATGGCATCATAAAGGTTGATAATACTGGCATCGGTAAAAGCGAACACTTCTTCGCTTTTGATCTCAGTTTGGCTGGAGTTGCTGTTTTTAGCCAGCACTTGGCGTATATAAGCACTGTTGGTGCAGCTAAAGGTGATAGTTCTGCCATGGTGCTCAGCCATTTGGCGCTTTTGCGCCCAACGAGCGGGTAGTTGGTAACTTAGGGCAAACCATTGAGCAAAATCGGGTTTGTTGTGACCTTTGAAGCTGTCGATCTCTTTTTGATAGCGCTGTTTGAGTTGGGTTATTTGGCGATTGTTTTGCTTGCGGGCCGTGTTTAACAAAGGACGGGTCAGCTTGATGGCGACATCAATTTGTTTGATACCGCTGTGATTAAGCGTTTCTTGTCGCTCACTTTGGCAAAGGGCGGTGAGTTGTTTGCTACCGTTATCACAGAGGATATGCTCAGCTGAATTGTTAGCGACTTGCTGATTAAATAACACTTGCCAGGTGGCACTGACTGGTTGGTTAAGGATTTGGCTTAACTGGGGCAGCTGATTAAAGGTGGCTTTTGGTAAAGTGCTGCTCTTTATTGGCTCAGGGCTGGCAGACTCAGGGCTGGCAGGCTCAGGGCTG
>JBLHHD010000151.1:0-6856 GCA_047614605.1 Alteromonadaceae bacterium | reverse complement strand
TTGGGATTGTTGTGCCAGCTGTTGGTAAGACAGCTTGGCACCCATATTGATAAATGCGGTATTATGTTGATAGAGTTTGCTATATTTATCAAACATATCAACAATGGAGCCATACTTGTCCGGGTCTATTTCAAATGGCACACCTGGTGGATAGCTCTTTTGAAGCCAAATTTTGTCCATCATGCTCTCCTCGTTGTTATTGCAGTTACTGCTGCTGTCTACTTGGCTGAAACGCCACCATCTATAGCAATACATTGCCCGGTCATATAGGTATTGGCAGGTGATAACATCATTATCATCATCGCCACTATTTCTTGTGGCTCGGCCAGTCTTTGCATAGGGGCAACCTGACCCATTGACTGACGCATTTTTTCATCTGACACATTAAGCACCATAGGCGTTAAAGCAAAGAAAGGACAGATCGCATTAATGCGGATATTGTTCGCGGCATATTCAACCGCCCCACTTTGAGTCAAACCAATCACTGCATGTTTAGCCGCACCGTAGGCTGAAATTCTGGGGGCCCCGGCCAAACCGGCCATAGAGCTGACATTTAAAATCGCTCCTTCGCCTTGAATCAGCATTTGGCTGATCTGATGGCGCATGCCAAATTGAACCCCTTTAACATTAACGTTAAATTGCTGGTCCATTAACGCTTCTTCAATTTCGTGTAAGGGGATGAAATCATGGGCAATACCGGCATTATTTACCGCAATATCCAAACGGCCAAAAACGTTTACCGCAGCATCAACCATGGCTTTACAGTCTTCACTGCTTGATACGTCGCAGCGCAAGCCGATAACATCGGTGCCCTGTGTAGATATTGACTCAGCAACGGCCATTACTTCGCTTTCTTTAATATCGCCAATGACTAATTTTGCGCCACGTAGTGCAAATGACTCAGCCAATAACTTGCCAAAACCTTGAGCGGCCCCCGTAATAAGCACCACTTTGCCAGTAAAATCTAATAATGAGTCCACGTTTTTCTCCTGCCAGCGCCTGTTGCGTCTGATTTATATTTTTGATTATTGTTCGTCTTTAATAATTTGTAATGCCATTTTCGCCAGAGGCTCGACAAATGCGCCCACTTTATTTGCACTGGCATTAGAGGCGTTACCTTGCGCTGCTCGCTTGGCCACACCCTGGGCAATAGCAGCCAGTCGAAAGAAGCTAAAAGCCAAATAAAATGACCAATGGTCGATTTTGTCGATGCCCATGCGCTGACAATAACGGGCAACATATTGTGCTTCGTCCGGGATACCCAAACTATGTCGGTCAACACCTTGCAAGCCATCGATGCTACCTAACCCTTGAGGCATTCGAAGTTGCATACATTGATAAGCCAAATCGGCAAATGGATGGCCCAGTGTTGAAAGCTCCCAATCAAGGATCGCAATGATTTGGGCAGAGTCTTTGGCAAACATCATATTGTCTAAGCGATAATCACCGTGGACCAAGCAAACCCGGCCATCATCGGCGGGTAAATGCTGTTGTAACCAGCCAATTAACTCATCCATCGCACCAATGGGGTTAAGCTCACAAGCCCGGTATTGGGTGCTCCAGCGAGCCAGTTGACGTTCAAAATAATTGCCCGGTTTACCAAAGGTATCTAACCCGCAACTGATGATATCGACACTGTGCAAAGCGACCAGCACCTGATTCATGGCATCATACATCGCCGTTCGTGTGGCATTGTCGTTAACCTCGGCCAAGGATGCGCTCCAGTACACCGCACCATCGCAATACTCCATCAGGTAAAACATCGTGCCAATAACATCGGTATCTGTACACAGGTGATACACTGCAACTACCGGTACATTGGTGTCTTTAAGGGCCTCTAATACCTGGTATTCGCGGTCAACCGCATGAGCTGATTTTAATAGTTTGCCCGCCGGTTGACTGCGTAATACATACACTCCCGACTGTGCTGTCACTTTAAAGGTGGGGTTTGATTGTCCACCAGCAAACTTATCTACTGTCATTGGGCCGACAAAACCCGCCACATGGGTTTGCAGATAATCGGTTAGCTTGTCGATATCAAAAGTCATTGGTGCTGCCATATTGTTATTCTCATTTATTTATCGGCGTGAAAATGTTCAAGCAAACCGCTTAGCCAAATCACGACCCAATTGCATCATATGCACCTGATCGGGGCCATCGGCTAAACGCAAAGTGCGTTGTCCGGCGTACATATGGGCCAAAAAGGTGTCTTGACTGACGCCCAGCGCACCATGGCACTGAATTGCTCTGTCGATAACATCTAATGCCATACTCGGGGCGACAATTTTAATCATCGCAATTAATTCTTTAGCCGCTTTATTGCCGTGGGTATCCATTTTTTGCGCGGCTTTTAAGGTCATCAAACGGGCTTGTTCGATTTGGCAGGCCGATTTAGCAATATCTTCGCGGATTGATTGCTGTTTAATCATCTGGCGGCCAAATACCACCCGTTCATTAACCCGTTTACACATCAAATCTAACGCTCTTTGAGCCGCGCCAACCGAACGCATACAATGATGAATTCGCCCCGGTCCCAAGCGTCCCTGAGCAATTTCAAAGCCTTTGCCTTGCCCAACAATAATATTTTCGATGGGCACGCGCACATTATCAAAGATGATTTCAGCGTGTCCTTCTGGCGCACCATCATAACCAAACACGGTCATGGGCCGGCTAATAGTGATCCCCGGCGTATTGGTCGGCACCAGTACTTGCGATTGTTGAATATAGCGATTTTCATTGTCCGGGTCGGTTTTACCCATCACTATCAATATTTCGCACTGTTTGCGACAAGCGCCACTGATATAAAACTTTTTACCATTGATCACATATTCATCACCATCACGTTCAATCCGGGTCTGAATATTGGTCGCATCACTTGAGGCAACCTCAGGTTCGGTCATGGCAAAGGCAGAGCGTATTTCGCCCGCCAACAACGGCTCTAACCAGCGTTTCTTTTGCGCTTCATTAGCATATTTTGCCAATACCTCCATATTGCCGGTATCAGGGGCTGCGCAATTAAACACCTCAGCGGCCCAATAAACTTTGCCCATAATCTCCGCTAGCGGCGCATATTCGAGGTTGGTTAACCCCCCGCTATATTCGCCATAAGCCAAAGGCAAAAATAAGTTCCATAACCCTTGTGCCTTGGCTTTGGCTTTTAATTCTTCCATCAGTGGTGGGGTTGACCAGCGGTCTAAACTCACCTGTTCATGCATCAGTTCTTCAACAGGATAAACGTGCTCCTGCATAAATGCGGTGACACGTTCAATCAGTGCTTTAACCTTGTCAGAGTATTCAAAATCCATCGGATATCCTTAAAAAATTCAGTGATTAACCCAGCAAATAGCCGCCATCAACATTAATACAAGCCCCGGTGGTATAGCTGGAGGCATCAGAGACTAAATAGAGCACCGTACCAGCCATCTCTTGGGGTTGGGCCACGCGCTTCATCGGCACATGACTCATCATTTGGGCTAAAATCTCTTCGTTATTGACTAATGTTGAAGCAAATTTGGTGTCGGTGGCACCGGGCAGCAAGGCGTTAGCCCTAATACCAAAAGGGGCACATTCTTTAGCGAAGGTTTTAGTCATCGAAATAACAGCGGCTTTGGTAATTGAATAAATGCCCTGATAGTCCCCAGGGATAACGCCGTTGACAGAAGCAACATTAACAATCGCACCGCCACCGCCTTTTTTCATCAACTTACCGCCCATCACAGACATGAAGAAGTAGCCGCGAATATTAACATCCACCGTCTTTTGAAACGCCCCTAAATCAGTATCAAGTACATGACCAAAATAAGGATTAGCTGCCGCGTTATTGACTAAAATATCGAGCTTTTGATGCTGTTCACCAATCGCTTTAAATAAAGCTTCTATCTGGTCCATTTCACCGATATGACAAGCAATAGCTTGCGCACTGCCGCCCTGCTCTACAATTCTGTCGACCACTGCCTGGCAGCCATCAATTTTACGGCTGGAGACAATAACGTGGGCACCACTTTGGGCAAGTAATCTGGCAATATGTTCGCCAATACCTCGACTGCCCCCGGTTACGAGCGCAATTTTTCCGGTTAAATCAAACAGTTGGTTAGTATTCATTTTTTACCCTTAGCGATATGTCACCCAGTCGGCACCCGCAAGTGTCAAATGGCTATAATTATTAAGATAATCAACACTCAAGGTGTCTTGAGAAAAATGTAGCTTAGTGACCCCTGTATTGCGTAATTGTTGAATGATCATTAAGGTCTTTTGGTCAGACAACCCCAAAATAGCCTGGACGATCACAGCAATTGGGCCACCCGAGGTAAAAATACAAACCTCCTGTGAGTGTTGAGTGCTTTTAGCTTGATTGATAACATTGTGTAACGCACCGACACAACGCTTTTTAAACTGGCTCCAGTTTTCTTTGTATTCATCGTCGTATTCCCCAGATACCCAGCGCATAACAGCACTCACAAATGCCTGTTGAAACAGCTTGTTGGCCTGAGGTTGCCCAGCGATTGAATCACACATTTGAGCAAAGTTTTTCCACTGCGAGTCATAACAACTTAGGATATCGACATGATTTAACTCGTTAAAACCAGAATCTAAAATCACCCCAATGCTATTAGCGCTATTACCTTTTAAGCAATCACCTTTTAGCCCCTCACCTGCCAAACCTAATAAAAACGCTTCCTGAGTTTGTCCGTGACGGAGTAAATCGCCCGCATACATTTTGTCGGGTGCCGACATTGATTGCCAATATTTACCGAGCAAGCGAGATTGCTCGCTGCCCTTATCAGACAGCTGATCGTAATCCGCCTTGCCAAATGAAGCTTGTCCATGACGTATAAGATAGACTGCAACCATAAAAATTCACACACTTAATTTACCCGATTGATTATGCTAAACACAATCAGTGCATTAAACAAATGAATAGTTCTTATAGCCAACTATTAATATTAAGAATAAACTGATGGGCAATCATCCTTGTCAGATTAAAATAAAATGAAAGTCGATTTAAATTTATTTGTCGTATTTGAGGCTATTTATTGTGAGGGTAATATTACTAAAGCGGCATCATCACTTAATCTGTCTCAACCTGCGGTGAGTCATAGTTTAAGTAAACTTCGCGCCCATTTTGACGACCCTTTATTTATTCGTCAGGGCAATCAGATGCGACCGACAGCAGTCGCCAATAATGTCGTGGCTGACGTACGAGAAGCCTTACATCAATTACAAGTTTGTTTAGCCCAATCTAGGCAGTTTGAACCCCGCACCTCGCGTAAAAACTTCATTATCTCCTTGCACGGTGGCCTAGAAGCCTCTTATTTACCTTCATTAATGCAACGACTCACCAAAGAAGCGCCATTAGTAAAGCTGCAAAGCAGCCGCCGGGTCAGGCGCAGTGAATTAGAAAATAAACTCGCCAGTGGGGATATTGATTTAGCTATTGATACCTTAATACCCGTTAGTGACAATATTTTGCATACTCAAATCGAACAAAATAAATTGGTAGTTGTAGCCCGTAAGAACCACCCCGACATTCAATCGACACTTGACCTAGATACTTACCTTAAGCTGGAGCATGTGCTGGTATCATCTCGTTCATCAGGGCCTAGTATTGAAGACTTTGAATTGGCCCGGCTGGGATTACAACGAAATACAGGATTAAGGTGTCAGCAGGCGTTTTCGGCCTGTCGGGTGATCACCACCAATAACATGCTACTCACTTTGGCTGAAACAACCGCCAAACTGTATGCTGAGTTACTCGATTTGGTTATTTATCCTTTACCTGTCGATTTACCCGCTATTGATGTGCACTTATATTGGCATATTAATGTCGATGTTGATCCCGCCAATAAATGGCTGAGAAACAAGGTTATTCTTACGGCTTCAGGAAAACTCACATGACAAAAAAAAGATCGGTATAGCTTAAATCGTACCGGGCTTCAATTACCTTTTAACTAGACTGAGACCGCTTATATCATTTATACAGCTTGCTCATAACCGCTTTCAAGCGCCGCTTGGATGCAACGCAGGTGGTGACAAAATCCAGCGATATCGCGCTGATTAAAAATGGACTTAATTACTTTGCCCATGCACCAGATAGCCCCTCAATCAGACATGCATCTACGGATAGGCTCCCCATTTACCGCGCTATCTCGTCGATCAAACACACTGCCAACTGCCAAGCCGTAGTCCATTGTTTCGCCCGTCCAGCGGGTGATCCCCGTGCGGCTGTCGATATCGGGGAATTGTTGTTCAGCCCAATGTTCAAAGTGGTTTTCGACGTTGCAAATTGGCAGTCTGGGGTTAGGGTCCATAACCTGCCCTGTAGCGGCTTTAAATAGCAGTTCTTGTTTGTTGCCCTCGCATTTTGTTTCTATAAAGCACTGTCCTTGGTGAAGTGCTCTGTGGTGAAAGCGGCAGAGTCTCACCAGATTGTGCTTGTTGGTAAAACGCTCAAGCAAGTTGAAGAGCCTGATGACATTGAGTCTATACTTGTTAACCGCGCAACCTTGCCAAAAGGCGACGACGAAGAGGATGGCATAGAAACGAGGCCAGTCGTTGATATTGAAATCATACGCCATGTGACGGAATACCAGGCACAGGTGCTAATGAACAAGAAAACCGGCGAACGTTATGTTGCTCCCTTTCCAGAAGGAGTCACTAAAGCAGTACAATATGGTAACAAACTTAAGGCGCATGTGGTTTACATGTCGCCATATCAGTTGCTGCCTTACAAGCGAGTGCAAGCGTTCTTTGCTAACCAGATGGGTATCCCAATCAGTGACTGTCTCTTACTCACATCTTTTTATTGCTTTTTTACTTTGGACCTGTGTCAGCTTAAACTTGTGGCTATTTGGTATCA
>JBLHHD010000150.1:0-6865 GCA_047614605.1 Alteromonadaceae bacterium | reverse complement strand
AGTCAACACAATCGCTGCGTTTTCGACGAAGTTCGCGGCGCGGAGGTCGTTCCTACCATAAACAAAACTGTTACCCTAAATTGCGTGATATGGTCAGAGCCGAAAGTTGATAGCGTATTTGCAAAACGAAGTTGTGCTCCTAAAAGAGGACGTGCCCAGAGGTTTATGATCACAGTTATGATTGACCCTCAAAAAGGTTTTTAGGAGTGCGAAATGGTAATGAAAGAAGCAAGCATTGATGACATTATTCGAATAATGATAGCCTTTTATGCGTTCACGTTAATCTTTTTACTGGAGTTTGACATACTATTCGTAATATTCATTACTACTGGGTTTTTATATTTGCATCAAAATGCCATCAAAAACAGAAAGTTGATAGCGGATTTACAAAATGAAATAGCCCTGTTAAAAGAAGATGTATCCCGGAGCTTGTGGTCGCAGCGGTGATTATCCCAATGTTGTACTTAAGATCTTTTTTACAACAACACAGCCAACCAAAATGAAAAACTAAACATGCACAGTACCGTAGAAACCACTACGGTACTGGCTATTAATGCTTCATGGCATTTTTGCTGGGTAGCGATTAAATAGGCATTAATGCCAGTAGGGGAGCACGCGAGCAATACTGTCATGGTTGCTAGATCGTAGGGTATTTCGAAGACCTTAAAAGCCAGCCACCAGACTAGAAACGGCGATATGACCAATTTAATCACAGTGACGGCAGCAATTTGACCCACCTTACCGTACACCGAATAAAAATGTAATGCGGTGCCAAGAACAAATAACGCCAGTGGTATACCGGACTTAGAAAAGAACTGCAAACTGCTGACTAACAACTCAGGCAAAGGGAGTCCAGTGAAGTTGACTATCAGCCCCAGCCAAATACTACCAACCACAGGATTACGGGTGACATTTCTTAAGGTGTTAAGCCAACTGAACTTTTTGCCATCATCGGTGGATAGGGCGCAAATAATGATAGTTGAACCAAATAAAACCACTCCATGGAAGCTGATCAATACAAATACGGGGCCGATCACCTGTTCGCCTAAAGCAGCAATAGTAATGGGCATTCCTACCAGGACCAGATTCGAATAACTGGCACCTAATGCAAACACTGACGCCGGGGCGAGCTGGCGGGGGTTGTTAGCGCCAAAGAAGTATTGATAAGCCAGTGATAACCCGTACATCAAAGCAACAGGCATGTAGAAGCTGGTCAACACCGCTAAATCAAACACCCCAGCCATATTGGCGGTCGCCATATTGATAAATAAAAATACCGGCATGATCAGTGAAAAAGTCAGCTTGCTTAAACCATTGATTTGAGTGCGCTCAAGAAACTGAGAGCGGGCACAGGCATAACCCATGAAAACGACAAATATAATAGGAAAGATAATCGTGATAGTTGTCATGGGTTATTTCTTTTTTGTGTCTTTGTGGTTTAGGCCATTGAAGGCCAGTATTTAGATTTTGCAGCAGCAATAAATCGTGAGAAAGTGTTAATAATCGCTAACTAGTTGTCATCCCGAAACACTATATCTCGCGGTGCATCGACTTAGTTTATTATCGGCATGAATCATTAACTTATTGATTAATAAATCTTACGACGGTACTGCATCGTTATTGTCCCGCCATTCTGGCGGATGGAAACGTAGTTTCCGGACAAGAACTAAATAGCCGATCACTCCCACTGCGCTTCAAACCAGCTATCAAGAATTAACTTGGCTGAGAGGTTATCAACATTACCTTTACTGAGGTTTTTGTAACCGCCCTGAGCAAAGAGTTGGGCACGGGCATCAACGGTGCTTAGCCGTTCATCCTGAGATTCTACCGGGATACCAAAACGTGAGTGCAACCGGTTGGCAAATTTTTTCGCCGCATAGGTCACCGCTTGTGGGGTACCATCCATATTCAGCGGTAAGCCAACGACAATTAAGTCTGGCTGCCATTCGTTTACCAGCCCTTCGATAATGTCCCAGTTGGGTATACCATCGCGGGCTTTTAAGGCCTGTAGCGGATTGGCTGAGGCGGTGATCTCCTGGCCGATGGCAACACCAATGCTTTTGGTGCCAAAGTCAAATCCCATGAGGGTGCGCTGACCTTTTTCTTTAAACTTTCTTTTTGCCACGTCTTTTTCCTGTTGTTGAAGGGTTGTCGGTTGAGGGCTACTATTATGTGGTGGTTTGGCAGGTTTGAGTTGTGAAACTCACGTCCTTGTGAGATTTCATTAAAATCATTACGTCAATTTAAGCGTGACCTACTTGTGAAGACATTTGTCGCATATCAACACCTAACCGCTCAGCCGCTCTTTCCCAGCGCAAATGGGCAGGGGTTTCAAATAACAACTGAGGATCCGCAGGGATGGTGAGCCAGGAGTTTTGTGACAATTCTTCTTCGAGTTGTCCGGCAGTCCAGCCCGAATACCCCAAAGTAATAATAAACTGATCCGGTGAATTATCGGCAGCAATGGCCTCAAGAATGTCTTTTGAAGTGGTGACCATAATTTGCTCGCTCAGTTTAAGACTACTGTTCCAGCCGTGTTGAGGTGAGTGCAACACAAACCCTCGGTCGGTTTGCACCGGGCCACCTGAATAAACGGCATTAGGAAACGCCTTGTTGGTGCCATTGGTATCAATATCAATTTTTTGGAGTAATTCTCCCACATTGATATCTATGGGGTGATTGATGATCAACCCCATCGCCCCTTCTGGACTGTGCTCGCAAATATAAGTCACAGTACGTCGAAAAAACGGGTCGTGCAGGGTCGGCATGGCAATCAAAAAGTGGTTTTCTAAAGAGTCAGTGCTTAAATCTTCCACGTCATTGGTTAGCATACTGGGAGTTATGCTGCGGTGGCCGGTTGAACCGGTTTTGCTCGTCTGGCTTGGGGTGTCATCAGTCATAATATGGGCCATAAATTATCAGGTGGCTGGTTTGAGCTTACTTTCAATAACATCGAACAGTTTACCAGTAATGTCTACGTCAAAAGCGTTTTCGATTTCTTTAATACAGGTCGGACTGGTGACATTAATTTCTGTTAGTTTGTCACCGATGACATCGAGCCCGACAAAAATGAGTCCTTTTTCTTTAAGTGTAGGCCCTACTTGCGCTGCGATCCATCTATCGGCATCAGATAATGGTCGGGCTTCACCTCGCCCTCCTGCTGCTAGATTACCCCGAGTCTCTCCTTTTGCGGGAATTCGAGCTAAACAATACGGTATTGGCTCGCCGTCAATCATTAAGATACGTTTGTCACCGTCTTTTATATCGGCAATGAACTTTTGCACCATGGCAAACATTTCACCGTGATTGGTCAGTGTTTCAATGATAACACCGACATTAGGATCGTCTTGTTTCATTCTGAAAATTGATGCGCCGCCCATCCCATCCAGTGGTTTGATGATGATGTCGCTGTGTTGTTGATGAAACTCACGAATTTTGGTCGCAGAGCGGGTCACTAAAGTCTCAGGTGTACACTGAGGGAACCAAGCGGTGTAGAGCTTTTCGTTGGCATCACGCAAACTTTGCGGTTTATTGACAATTAATGTGCCGCCTTGCTCGGCTTGTTCAAGCATATAAGTGGCATAAATAAACTCAGTGTCAAATGGGGGATCTTTACGCATTAAAATTACATGTAAGTCAGAAAGTTCAATATCCTGGGCTTGACCATAGTTAAAATAGTCATCAGGGTTATTTTGTACACTGAGTAACTTGGTGGTAGCCCGGGCTTTACCATTGATTAAATAAAGATCGGCCATTTGCATATAATGAATTTCGTAGCCACGGCTTTGCGCCTCTAGCAACATCGCAAAGCTGGAATCTTTTTTGATATTGATGTCTTCAATCGGATCCATAACGATACCGAGTTTGATGGTGGTTGCTGATGATGCCATTTACGCTAAATCTCCAAACTGTAATTGTAAAGCACCGATAACCGTCAATCCGGCGGTTTCGGTGCGTAATATGCGTGGGCCTAACACGACTTCGGTAAAGCCTGCGGTGACGGTACGGTCAATTTCTTGATCAGACAAACCGCCCTCGGGGCCAATCAATAACCGGATGCCACTTTTGGGTGGTGTTAGTGTCTTAATGGAGTCATTGGCCCGTGGATGCAAGTTTATTTTTAATTCATTTGTCGATTGTTGCATCCAGCTGTCCAGTGAAACGGGTTTATGGACAACAGGCACGGTATTGCGGCCACATTGCTCACAGGCACTGATGACTATTTTTTGCCATTGCTGCCACTTTTTGTCTAACCGTTCACCGGATAATTTTACCCCGCAACGTTCGCTAAACAGTGGGGTGATTTGGGTAACGCCTAGTTCTACCGCTTTTTGAATGGTGAAATCCATCTTGTCACCCCGGGAAATGCCCTGGCCCAAATGAATGGTCAGTGGTGACTCGCTTGAGCGGGGGTCAAAATCGAGGACCTTGACGCTGACATTTTTTTTACCAGCGATGGTGATCACCGCTTTATATTCGCCGCCAGTGCCATCGAACAAAATTAACGGCTGGTCGGCTTTCATTCGTAATACTCGGCCAATGTGACTGGCGGCTTCGTCATCAAGGACGATTTCGCTGTTAGTGGTGAGTTTGCTTGAGTGATAAATTCGGGGTATGCGCATGGTGTTTTTCGTTTAACTTTATTTGTTTATTCAATTGGTTGTGGATTTTTTGTGGTAAAAGTCCGAAACTGTAGCTTGAGTTGAGCAAGGCTGTAGTCTATATGAAAAGTGTATTGGAAGTTAAAAATTTATCAAAAAAATTTAAACACCTCACCGCCGTCGACGGGATAAGCTTTGATGTGCCCGAGGGCATTTGCTTTGGTTTACTTGGACCAAACGGGGCAGGTAAAACCACCACCATCGAAATGCTCGAAGGGATTGTTAAACCCAGCGGTGGCGAGATTTTGTTTTATGGTAAGGTCGCTGACAAGTCAATCTATAACAGCCTTGGGGTTCAATTTCAAAGCACCGCCATTCAGGACTACCTGAGTGTCAAAGAAACCCTCGACATGTTCGCTGCTTTATATCCTCAAACCGCCAATATCGATGAACTAATTGAATTATGTCAGTTATCTGGGTTTTTGCGCCAAGATCACCGCACACTCTCCGGTGGACAAAAACAACGTTTATTGTTGGCCCTTGCCTTGATTAACGATCCAAAAATCCTCTTTTTGGATGAGCCAACTACCGGTCTCGACCCCCATGCCAGACGCCACTTTTGGGATTTGATCAGCGCCATTAAAGCGAAAAATAAAACCATATTGCTAACCACCCATTATATGGATGAAGCTGAACATTTGTGTGACGATATTGTGATCATGAATCAGGGTAAAATTATTGCCCATGACAGCCCTGACGTGTTGCTTAACCATCACTTTGATGGCGCTATTATTCGTTTACCACAAGCTAACCTAAATGGCTTTGATATGGCCGATTATGATGTTTCCCAGCGTAACGGGTTTGTTGATATTGTCGCATTACAAGTCGAAATAACCATTAAGCAGTTGATTGACCAAGGGGTTTCTTTGCAAGGTTTGCAGGTCAAATCGCCCAACCTTGATGATTTGTTTTTAAAGCTTACCGGTAATCAATTATCCTGAAGGAATAAAGCTATGACGTTAAAGCGATTTTATGCCATTTTCAAAGCCCGAAATATTGAGTTTTTGCGTGATAAGGCCGCACTGGGGTGGAATTTTTTCTTCCCGGTATTGCTAGTGGTAGGGTTTGCCTTTGTGTTTTCAGGTGATGGCCGTTCAATGTATAAAGTGGGCTTAATGGGTGAGCAATCCAGCGAGTTTAGTCAAACCAAATACATTCAATTTATTGATTATCAAACCAGTCATTCAGCAATGGATAAAGTGATGCTCAAGTTGCAGCAGCATAGCCTTGATTTGCTGATTGATAATGACAGAAAAGTTTACTGGATCAATGAAACGTCACCTAAAGGTTATATTGTCGAAAAACTGCTGTTGCAGGTCGAACCGGGCTTTACCCGGCAAGTAACCCAGGGTAAAGAAGTTCGTTATGTCGATTTTGTACTGCCGGGCATATTGGGCATGAACATGATGTTCAGCTGTTTGTTTGGGGTGGGTTACGTGGTGGTGCGTTACCGTAAAAACTCAGTGCTAAAACGCCTTCAGGCTACCCCGTTACATGCGGCAGAGTTTTTGTGTGCACAAGTTTTTTCACGGCTGTTAATTGTGATGGGAACGGTGACCATTATCTATCTGGGCTGCAATTTGTTTTTTGATTTTTATATGATTGGCAGTTACCTGCAGTTGTTGCTGATAGCGGCATTGGGCGCATTGGCGATGATATCAATGGGCTTGGTTGTAGCGGCCCGCAGCGAAAGTGAAGAGTTGGTGGGCGGTATGCTAAACATGTTGTCATGGCCGATGATGGTATTGTCGGGAGTTTGGTTTAGCCTCGAAGGTGCCCCAGAATTCATCCAAACCATGGCACAGTTTTTACCGTTAACCCATTTGGTTGATGCCGCCCGATCCATAATGACCAACGGCGATACCTTGTGGGATTTAAAATATAACGTCCTGAGTTTGCTGGCAATGACGGTCTGCTTTACCAGCATTGGCGCTTGGATGTTTCGCTGGGAAAGTGAAGGGCGTTAAATTCAACGCTAGAGCGCCATATGGTTAGAAAATAGACTCACCAGAGTGTCTAAAAATTGAGAATGTTCTGGTTTAATGATAAACAAAAAGTGAATTCGCAACAAAAGGTTTTGTGGTAGTGTCAACGATTTTTAGACATTTCCAAGGACGAGCCTAAAATGTCCGTAAACGGCGTTAAATCCTTTCCTGATTACCCACTAAGCACAGCTTCCGACAATGCTGTATATAATATTAGTA
>JBLHHD010000149.1:0-6873 GCA_047614605.1 Alteromonadaceae bacterium | reverse complement strand
ACTTAAATTAATCAGTTCTTGTCGAAATGTCGAACCACTACAAACACAGTTTCCATCCGTCAGTATGACGGGACAATAACTATGTAGCACCGTCGTAAGGCTTATTAATCAAAATAGCACATCTCGATAAGTCAGTTAATTCAGTGAAGCGTTAAAATTAACGTTTCGGCTGGGCCGACATTTCGGATGAGAACTAATTACTCGATCTTATCACTGCGCCTGCCCCACGTTATTTCAACGATAAGACATGTAGGAGCCTGTCCGAGAATGAGAGTCGACTGAGGAAAATCCGAATTTGACTACTTTTAACATCCTTACTGTTTAATAATAAAACTATTCGCCTGAAAAAACCGCGAAAACGATCTCAAACCGATTTCCCCCCAGAGCCATTATCGGGTGATCTTCTAGCCAGTTCTGCTAAAGTAATAACAGACCTTATCTGATTCTAGCACCTGTATAAGAAAATAATGAACCTTTTATTTGCCACAAGTCAAATTTTTATGACTAACTGTTTACCTATAATTATCATGCAGGTGCTTTTGTCGGCCCGCCAGTCAGATAGTTAGTGATTTAATGCCAGTTTTGCGCTACTTTTAGATTGTATATTAAAGGCTGATCTCGTATTTCGAGATCACTTGGCTATAACGCTTAAAGTCAACAATCGACTAAAACAGCATCAGAGCAGTGACGAATTTACTAAAATAGGTATACGTAAGGTTTAATTGTCAGATATCGACAATAATAAGCGGTTAAACAGGTATTCAAGGGTTGAATGAAACAAAGTAAATTGAGTTATAAACTGGTCTTGTATATTGCCCCGCTGGTATTGTTACCACTGGCTGGTCTTGGCTGGTTTGCCATCACCAATACCAATGATGCAGCCGAGCGGCAAACCCAATTGACCATTTCCAACTTTGTTGAACAACAACGCGAAAAAATCGAAAACTACCTGTTTGCCTTTGGCAATACCATTGACTTGTTATCCCACTCCCCAGTTCTCGAAGAATTACTCAATCTACCCGATACCTCTACGCTTTATAATCAAAAAAAACTCGATTTGGTTGAAGTTTTTGCCACCTACCTCGATGCTTACCCAGATATTTACAGCGTCGAGCTACTCACCTGGGAGGGTGAAGACCTAGTCTTTTACAGTAATGACTTGTTTGCCGAATCCAAATCTGCCGCCATCGCTAGCGAGTTGGCCAAAATAGACAGTGAGCGCAAATTTTTAATTCACCAAAAAGACAGTACCTCTGCCACGTTGCACTACCTGCAAAAAATCAAAATAATAGATCAACACTCAGACCTGGATCCCTGGGGTTTTTTATTGTTTAATTTACATTCCACCGTGCTAACCGACAGTATTACTGAAACCCTCTCAGCCAACAGTATTAACTTTGTGTTGGCCGATGACGGGCAAATTCTGTTTTGCAGCGACTTTTCGTTAATAGGTTCTTTTATTCCACCAGAAAAATTACAAATTCTGTTCGAGGGGATCGCCAACAATCAGCTGAGTCAGGTCAGCCTCGAATCAATGAATCACTCTAAAACTCTTTTTTTAGGGACTCCGCTTGAAGGGGATTTTTTCTATTTCTCTGGGATTAACTATGAAGAACTATCCATTGCCAATGATCGCATCAGCTTCATCACCGTCGTGATCCTGATAGTTTCGATTGTGGTAGTGCCTATCCTGATTTTAATCGTTGTAACCCGCCTGCTATTAAACCCAATTAAACAGCTTGCCGATGCCAGTAACGAAGTAGGCGCTGGTAACCTGACGGTAAAACTGGTCTGTGGGCGTAATGATGAGCTGGGCTTACTGTTTAATGACTTTAATCAGATGATCAATAAAATTCTCAGTTACCAGCTCGAACTCAAAGGCTATCATCAACACCTCGAAGACAAAGTTTCTGAGCGTACTCGTGAGTTGCGTGATGCCAATATGCGCCTAAAGGTGGCTATTGATGAAGCCAAACAAGCCAATCAGCTCAAAAGCCGCTTTTTGGCCAACATGAGTCATGAGATCAGGACGCCGTTAACAGCTATTATCGGTTTTACCGAACATTGCATTGACGATAATTGCTCTGAGGCAAACCGCAATAAATACCTAGGCACCGTATTGCGTAACAGCAGTCATTTGATTGGTCTGATCAACAATATCCTCGACTTGTCCAAAATTGAATCCGAAAAACTCGAATTGGACAATCAGCTGTTTTGTATCCACGACCTGGTCTTTGATCTCGAATCGGTGATCCAGCCTCAGGCGCATGAAAAGCAACTCGACTTCAACATCACTTTTGAATACCCCGTACCCAGTAAAATCAACAGCGATATCACCCGGCTAAAACAGGTGCTGATCAATGTTTGTTCCAATGCCATCAAATTTACCAAAAGCGGTTATGCTCAACTGGTGATATCGTATCAACCCCGAACCAACCAACTTTATTTTGTCGTTGAAGACAGCGGCATCGGTATGACTGAGCTTGAAATGACCCGTATTTTTAAACCCTTTGAGCAGGCCGATTCTAGTACTACCCGACGTTTTGGCGGTACCGGGTTAGGGCTGTGTATCTCGCAGAATCTGGCAAAAATTTTAGGCGGTAACATTGTGGTCACCAGTCAGCAAGGCAAAGGCAGCTGTTTTACCATCTCCATCAATGTCGGCCAGGCTAATGAAGCGCTTGAACTGATCTACGCCCCTGCGCCAATGACTCAACCAACGACACCCCAGGTGCTCCCCCAGAACAGCCTGCAATTTAATGCCCGCGTACTGTTGGCCGAAGATAACCCTGATAATCAGCAATTAATTAAAATCCTGCTCGAAAAACGCGGCATTCATGTCACCGTTGCCAACAATGGTGAAGAAGCGATTGAGTCCGCCCTGATTGACGATTTTGATTTAATCTTAATGGATATGCAAATGCCGGTGATGGGCGGGCTTGAAGCCACAGACGTACTTAGAAAAGCGGCCTGTGATATTCCTATCATTGCCCTGACTGCCAACGTGATGAAAGAAGATATCCACACCTATTTACAATCAGGCTGTAACTCAACCGTCGCCAAACCAATTGATCAGGCAGCGCTGTTTTATGAGCTGAGCCGTTATCTGTCGACCGTCAATGAAACCGAAAATACCAACGAGCCTCTGGAGAGTCTGGCTGCACAGTTACACGCTTCATCCGAATTCATTCAACTGGTGCAAACCTTTTTGGCTAACTTGCCCAACAGCCTCAACTTGCTTAAACAGGCTTTACACCAGCAAGACCGTTCACAGGTTGGTGATCTCGCCCATTCCATTAAAGGCAGCGCTGGCAGTTTTGGTTATCCCAAACTCACCGAGTTGGCAGGTACTTTAGAATTTAACGCCAAACAGGCTGACTTTAACGACATTCAGCACCATCTGGATATTTTTGAATGTGAATGCCAAAGTGTGCTGCTTGAAAACCAGCAGCAAGCCAAGAACACCGCCTGATAGGTATATGGTTGTTTCTGTTTTGGCAAGACCTCGACTGATGCGCAACATGTCGGGCAACGCTTCACTTTTGACAAGTACGCGCCGCCCTGCCAACCTTTATATGGTACTGTGTAGGGTGACAGATGAACCGATTGAGGCACGAAAGAGGCGGCGGTTTATCATGAGCACAGCGAAATGCCCACCGTTTTGCTCTCCCGGCAACGACAAACCCAAAATAACGACTTTTAATCCAAAAACAAAAAAGCGCCCATCAACAAAGCATCTTCGCGACCATTCTCGCCAGGATAGTAATCTTTACGTTTACCAGCCTCGGCAAAATCAAACTGATCATAAAGCTTAATAGCCGCAGTGTTGGATTCGCGCACTTCCAGCCACAACTGAGTCACCTTCTCGCTTTTAGCGATTTGGACAAAATGGGTCATCAACTGCTTGCCATAACCTTTGCCTTGCCGTTGTGGGGATATACAAATATTTTGCAGAGTCATTTCATCTAGCACCAGCTCAGCAATATAAAAACCAATCACTTGGGCCTTACCATCAACATCGGCATTAGTCATTTTAAAACAACGATAACGGGGATTAAAACAGCCATCAAACACTTTGCGGCTGCTAGGATAGGCATGACAGGCACACTCTATTTGATAAATTGCATCAATATCTTCGCGGGTTAATGGTGTGTATTCGATGGTATCTTGTGACATCCTGAGATCCTCATTGCTCTTTTACTAATGGCATTAAACAAGCCCACAATGAGCGTTTTGCTTGTGTTTCGCGTAAATCGGCTAGTAACGGTGTCGACAGCTTGTGCTGCTCTACACCTATCACCTGCGTTTGTGCATCAAATACCCAGTGCAACGAACCAAAACGAAACTGGTTATCGGCCAGCGGAACTATCGCTGCTGGAGTGATAGCCAACACCCGACAAATATCGCCGATCAAGTGGCTGTCTTGAAGCTCTTGCAGGGTTATTTTGGATTGTTTGTGCCGTTGCTGCGGTTGCGGTTGCGGTTGCGGTGCAGTATCTAGAGCACGTTCGACATAAAGGTCAATGTCCATTGATTGCAGATAATATTGATTAACAGCGGATAATGACATGATCAGATAATATTTTCAGTTTGAGTGAGTAATGTGACTGCTGATCGAATGAACTGCTTTGAGGTATCGACAAACCACTTAAAAAAAGTGGCAGGGGTGGAGAGACTCGAACTCCCAACCATCGGTTTTGGAGACCGCTGTTCTACCAATTGGAACTACACCCCTGTCGACTGGAAAGCATTATACACAAGCTTTGGCGAAGGTAAAGCATAAAAATCAACTTATTGATCGAATGAATACAATTCACCCAAGCTGTACTTTACCTACCCGATTGCTGTCATTTAATTAAGCCACAGCGTTTGTTAATGGATTTACTCTGATACGTATTCTACCAGCTCCAAACCAAACCCTGACAATGAGTGATATTTTTTAAATGAACTTAACAAGCGCATTTTCTTCACCCCGACATCCGCCAAAATCTGCGAACCAATACCGACGTTTCTTGACGTGCCACTCCAGGTTGCTGACGGAGACACTTCCCCTTTATCTTCACGCTCGAATGACTTGACCTTATTAACCAAATCATCAGCCGTTTCAGTATGACCCAGCAATACCAGCACCCCACCCTCTTTGGCTATTCGAGCCATGCCATCGGCAAGTGTAAAGCTACGATGTATCGAACGCTCTGATTGAAGTAAATCAGTAAAGGTATTTTGCAAATGTACTCTGACCAAAGTGATATCGTCTGGTTTGATTTCACCATTAATTAACGCAAAATGAACCTTGCCGTCGACGGTATCCCGGTAAGTGACCAAATCAAATTCACCGTGAGCGGTGGGTAATTTACACTGGGCAATACGCTCAATGGTGGTTTCATTATGATTACGATACTCAATCAAATCGGCGATGGTGCCAATTCTAATGCCGTGTTTTTCGGCAAATATCTCTAAATCGGGTCGTCTGGCCATAGTGCCATCTTCATTGAGAATTTCAACAATCACCGCCGAGGCTTCGAGTCCAGCCAATCTTGCCAGATCACAACCGGCTTCGGTATGACCGGCGCGGGTTAATACCCCACCATCACGTGCCATTAACGGGAAAATATGACCCGGCTGAACAATATCTTTAGCCGTGGCATCCCGGGCTATCGCCGCTTTAACGGTACGAGCTCTATCGGCTGCGGAGATACCGGTAGTCACCCCTTCTGCCGCTTCTATTGATACGGTAAAGTTAGTGGCAAATTGAGCGTTGTTGTTATCAACCATCAACGGTAGATTAAGCTGTTGGCAACGCTTTTTCGACATCGTCATACAAATCAAACCACGCCCATGAGTTGCCATAAAGTTAATCGCTTCCGGGGTAACGTAATCCGAAGCCATGATCAAATCGCCTTCGTTTTCGCGGTCTTCATCATCCATCAAAATGACCATTTTGCCATTGCGGATATCTTCAATCAGTTGTGCTGTTGTATCTAAATTCATTGTTGACCTTATCTCTTAACTAATTCTTAATCCGGCTTTACCTGCCTTTAATAAATCCCGATGAAGCTAGCAGCGCCATAGTCACCCCATTGGTATCTGGTGACTGCTCTGCTTGCTCGGTAGCCGGGTCTGGTGCAAAACCCAGCATTCTCTCGATATAACGTGCCACTACATCGACTTCGAGGTTAACGTTACTGCCTACTTTTAACTGATTGATAGTGGTTTGACCAGCAGTGTGGGGAACGATAGTCAATTTAAACTCATCGCCCACCACCTCATTAACCGTCAGGCTGATACCATCAATAGTGACCGACCCTTTATGGGCAATATATTTACTTAATTGAGCCGGTGCCGACAACCAGTATTCAGTCGCTCTGCCAGCGGCAATTTTACGAACCACACTGGCAACACCATCAACATGCCCACTCACCATATGCCCACCAAGACGGGTGGTTAATAACATCGCTTTTTCCAGGTTAACCTGGCTGTTCGCTTTGGCGGTGGAGAATGTCGTTAGTTTCAGGGTTTCTCCTGAGATATCCGCACTAAAAGCCCGTTTTGACACTGCGGTGACCGTCAAACATACCCCGTTGGTGGCGATACTGTCGCCCAGCTTAACATCGCTTAAATCCAGCGTGCCGGTGTCAATAGTAATAGTGGCATCACTGCCGTTACGCCTGATTGTACCAATGCTGCCGGTAGCTTCAATTATTCCTGTAAACATTAGTGACTGCAACTCCTGACAGTTATGTCGGTTAGGGTTGTGCTTAAGTGATCTAGCTAGTGCCCGTCCAGAAACGACAGTTTCTATCTGGCAACTGCCAGGATGGGCGCTATGCAGCGAAGTCGTAAGGGTTATTAATCAATAACTTGCGGTTTTCA
>JBLHHD010000148.1:0-6876 GCA_047614605.1 Alteromonadaceae bacterium | reverse complement strand
TTCCTGTTTGTTATATTTTTCCTACACTTTTTTTTCTACACTTTAATAAACTCATACACTACACGTATTATCAATTCGACTTAATAAGAGATTTAATTATGGCTGAATCAGATTGGAACCGCCCCGAATCCCCTTTTCACAAAGGTGAACAGGCCCTGCAGAAACTTTATGGTGTCAAAGATCAGATGGAATCATTTGCCCGAGGGGTGATCCGCCATTACATACCGATGCAACACCGGGAGTTTTATGCCCAGCTGCCACTCTTAAATATTGGCACACTTGACGATAAAGGCCGGGTCTGGTCTTCGGTGGTGACGGGTCAGCCGGGTTTTTTGTCCTCTACAGATACAGACGGCAAAACTTTGCGCGTAAACAGTAAGCGCTTACCGGGTGATCCGCTTAACGAAACCTTGGTCAATGGCGGTTACATTGGGGTATTGGGACTTGAATTGCATACCCGCCGTCGCAATCGTATGTCTGGCAGAATTAACGATGTATCAGCCGATGGCTTTAATATTGACTGTATTCAGTCTTTTGGTAATTGCCGCCAGTTTATTCAGGCCCGTCAATTTACTTATGATGAACAGTTGCCCCGCGAAAACCCTACCGTTGAACGAGGTAATACTTTTTCAGACAAAGCCAAAGCGTTAATCCGCAAAGCCGACACTTTAATCATTGCAACTGTCTATGGTGATGAACAAAACGATGAGCAAGGCGACCCGACTCATGGTGCCGATGTCTCTCACCGTGGCGGCAAACCTGGTTTTGTTCGCGTCGACAGTGATACTAAAATCACTTGGCCTGACTTTAGAGGTAACTTCCATTTTAATACCCTGGGTAATCTGGTGCTTAACCCTGCCGCTGGCCTGATGTTCATCGATTATGAAAAAGGGGATGTGTTGTATATTACCGGTAAAGCACAAATCATTTGGGACAGTCCTGAAATTAAGACTTTTGATGGGGCTGAACGATTGATGGAGTTTAACCTTGATGAGGCAATATTTGTCGAAGGATCGTTACCGCTGAGCTATCGATTTGATAGTTATTCACCGTCGATTCGCCGCACTGGCGTGTGGGAAGAAAATAAATAACGTGTTGACGTTTTACCTTATACCTGTAAACCAAAAACCTCGCGGGTGTTGTTAAGCAACTGTGCTTCAATGTCACTGGCGGGTTCATCCCTTAACTGAGTCAGTACGGTAAAGATCTCATTAATAAACTCAGGGCTGTTACGTGCCCCCTGACGACCATAGATGGGCATATCAGGCGCATCTGTTTCGAGCACCAACCCAGCCAATGGCACTTTAGCAATGACATCCCGGGTTTTGATCGCCCTTTCATACGTGACTGTACCACCCACCCCCAGTTTAAACCCTAAATCAAGATACTGCTTTGCTTGCTGATAACTGCCCGAAAAGGCATGAACAACGCCACCTTTAGGTAATTTATGGGCTCTGAGTTGACGTAAAATAATGTCATGACTCTTACGATGGTGAATGATCACTGGCAACTTAAACTGTTTTGCCAAAACCAGCTGCGCATTAAAATAAACCAGTTGTAACTGGCGTTGCTCATCGGTTTGAGCAACGACAAAATCGAGACCGCATTCGCCAATGGCTACCAGTTTTTTTTGCTGTTTGTCGATGAGGGCTTCGAGTCGGTTGAGGTCGTCAGGTTGTGACTGGTCAATAAAACACGGGTGGGTGCCTAAAGCGGGATAGATATTGGGGTGAGCTGCAGCCAGTGCCAGCACATTTTGCCAATGATTGGCGCTTACACCCGGCACAATGGCTGCGATCACCCCTTTTGCCGCCATAGCCGCTAATAACGCTGAGCGATCAGCGTCAAAATCAGCAAAATCCAGGTGGCAATGGGTGTCAATCAGCTTCACGGCTACGGTCCTAAGGCGCCAACTGTTCTATGTTCCAGCTTTTGTCCGCTTCATCCAAGGTATACATAAACCGATCATGCAAGCGTTGTCCGCCACCTTGCCAAAATTCAATTTGATGAGGTTTAATTAAATAACCTCCCCAAAATGAAGGTAACGGGACCTCACCCTGACTAAATTTATGCTTCATTTCACCAAACTTTTGCATCAAAGCCTGACGTGATGACACCGGACGACTTTGTTCAGACGCCCACGCAGCCAACTGACTTTCTTTAGGGCGGGACAAAAAATATTTCATCACCGTACTGGTCGGCAGTTTTTGTGCGGTGCCATAAACTATCACCTGACGTTCTATGTTATGCCAGGGAAAATGCAGACACACTTTGTCATTTTGGCCAATTTCCTGAGCCTTGCGACTACCCAAATTGGTATAAAAAACAAAACCTTCAGCGCTAAAGTCTTTGAGCAACACCATTCGCTGGCTCGGCTGACCATTAGCACCAACGGTGGCTACGCACATGGCCGTAGGGTCTTTAACTTCAATGTCTACCGCCTGCTGCAACCACTTTTCGAACTGGGCAAACGGCTCATCCGCCAAGTCTTCGCGTTTTAAACCCTCGCGCAAATACTCTCTGCGTACATCATCAAGTTTCATGGCTTACATTTTCTCCATTACATCAATACCCAGCAGACCCAAACCGGTTTGCAATGTTCGGCTCACCAATTGACACAGTTTTAGACGACTGTCGCGAGTTGGTATTTCAATGCCCTCTTTGAGGATTGGACAAGCTTCGTAGAAACTCATGTACAGACTTGCTACTTCATATAAATAAGCACATAAAACATGAGGGGTACACTCAGCGATCATCAAATCGAGTATTTCTTCAAACTGCAGCAGTTTTAGCGCCAGTAATTTTTCAGCATCGGTGTCAATAATAATACTAGCGGTCAGTGTGCTTACATCCACATTAGCTTTGCGGAAAATACTGCTTACTCTGGTATAGGCATATTGCAGATACGGTGCCGTTGCCCCATCAAAGCTCAGCATAGTGTCCCAGCTGAAAATGTAATCACTGGTACGACTTTTTGACAGATCGGCAAATTTAACCGCGCCTATACCAAGCTTATAAGCAATCTCTTTACGCTCTTGCTCAGTCAAGTCACTTTCACGGGCATTAACCAGTTTTTCAGCACGCTCTACCGCTTCGTCCAGTAACTCAACCAATTTAATGGTACCACCGCTGCGCGTTTTGAATGGTTTGCCGTCAGCGCCCATCATCATGCCAAATGGGCAATGTTGATATTGTGTTTGCTCACGTAAAAAGCCCCCTTTACGAGCAGCAACGACCACTTGTTTAAAGTGCAGTGCCTGACGGGCATCGGTGAAAACCACAATACGATCAGCATTTAACGTAAATGAACGATGACGACACGCGGCCAAATCAGTGGTTGAATAAAGATAACCACCATCCGATTTTTGCACGATAAATACTGAGGGGTTGCCTTTTTTATCCGCCAGTTCGTCCAAAAACATCACTTGAGCGCCCTGAGCTTCAACCGCTAGTGATTGAGCTTTTAATTCGCTGACCACGTTGGCTAAATCATGGTTATAAGCACTTTCGCCCATGATGTCATCACGGGTTAGTGTCACGTTTAGGCGATTGTAAATCTCCTCACTATGGGCAATTGAAATGTCAATAAATTGTTTCCACAATACCTGACAGGCTTCATCACCCCCTTGTAACTTAACCACATATTGACGGGCACGATCGGCAAAACCGTCTTCATCATCAAAGCGCTTTTTCGATTCACGATAAAAATTTTCCAGGTCCGACAAAGCCGTTTCACCCACTTCATCCGCTGCCAGTTGATCACTTAAATGGGCCAGTAACATACCAAACTGAGTCCCCCAATCGCCCATATGGTTTTGACGGATCACGTTGTCACCACGAAACTCAAGGGCACGAACGACTGCATCACCGATAATGGTTGAGCGTAAATGGCCGACGTGCATTTCTTTGGCTAAATTCGGTGCTGAGTAATCAACCACTACCGTTTGCGGTTGTGCATGTTCGCTTACGGTCAGCTTTTCATCACTAAAAGCACTTTCAAGCTGAGTCGCCAGCCACTGAGGTTTAAGGTGGATATTGATAAACCCCGGTCCGGCTAATTCGACTTTATCGGCCAGATCATCGACTTCAAGGCAATCAATCAGTTTTTGTCCCAATTCACGTGGATTGGTTTTTAATTTTTTGGCTGCCCCCATGGCCGCATTGATTTGATAATCACCAAAGCTGGCTCGGGTGCTAGGAGTTAAAGCCGGATTGGTATCATCAGGCAGTCCTGCAGCGATAATGGCCTGAGTGGCTCTTTGTGCCAAAATTGTTCTAATATTCATGCTAACGGGCCACCTACTTACTGTTCGCGGGTTTGCTGGAATGATACGTCAGGGTACCGCTCCATATTTAAATTTAAGTTAACTCGGGTCGGTGCTATGTAGGTCAGGTTATCGCCGCCATCCAGTGCCAGATTGACACTGCATTTACGTCTAAACTCATCCATTTTTTTAGCGTCATCACAATACACCCAACGGGCGGTGGCAACGTTAATGGGCTGATACAAGGCATCACAGTTATATTCAGATTTTAGACGGTGCACTACAACCTCAAACTGGAGCACCCCTACCGCACCCACAATTAATTCGTTGCTGTCCAACGGTCTGAATACCTGTACCGCGCCTTCTTCGGATAATTGCACCAATCCTTTGAGTAATTGTTTTTGCTTAAGGGGATCTTTTAGGCGAATACTACGAAACAGTTCAGGGGCAAAGTTGGGAATACCGCTAAAGCGAATATTTTCGCCCTCAGAAAACGAGTCACCAATCTGGATGGTGCCATGGTTATGCAAACCAATAATATCGCCGGCAAAAGCCTCTTCAACATTAGCCCTGTCACCCGCCATAAACGTTACCGCATCAGAAATACGAACCTCTTTACCTATGCGCACATGGCGCATTTTCATGCCTTTTTCGTATTTGCCTGAACATACTCGCATAAAGGCAATACGATCTCGATGTTTAGGGTCCATATTGGCCTGAATTTTAAACACAAAACCACTGAACTTGGGTTCGTCGGCAACAATCTGGCGTTGCTCGGTATCTCGTGGCAACGGTTTAGGTGCCCACTCGATGATGGCATCAAGTACGTGGTCGACACCAAAGTTACCCAGTGCAGTACCAAAACAAACTGGCGTCAGTTTACCGGCTAAAAACAACTCCAAATCAAACTCGTGAGACGCACCTTTGACTAACTCCATTTCTTCACGCAAAATCCCGGCATAATCGCCCAGATGAGTATCGACTTCGGGATTATCCAGCCCTTTGATAATGATGCTTTTTTGGATCGTATGGCCCTGACCTTGCTGATACAAAATAACTTCATCACGCAAAATATGGTAAATCCCTTTGAACTCTTTACCCGAACCAATCGGCCAGCTAATCGGGGCGCAGGCTATCTTCAGTACCTCTTCAACTTCATCCAAAAGATCAATCGGATCACGAATATCCCGATCAAGTTTGTTCATAAAGGTAATAATGGGGGTATCACGCAAACGGGTGACTTCCATCAATTTGATGGTTCGTGCTTCTACACCTTTGGCACAGTCAATCACCATTAGACAGGAGTCTACGGCGGTCAGGGTGCGATAAGTATCTTCAGAGAAGTCTTCGTGACCCGGGGTATCAAGCAAGTTAACCAAACAACCTGAGTAAGGAAACTGCATCACTGAGGTGGTGACCGAGATGCCCCGTTCTTTTTCCATTTCCATCCAGTCAGACTTCGCGTGCTGGCCAGACTTTTTGCCTTTTACCGTACCGGCTCTTTGCAATGCCTGTCCAAATAGCAGGACCTTTTCAGTGATGGTCGTTTTACCAGCATCGGGGTGGGAAATGATCGCAAAGGTGCGCCTGATATCCACCTCTTGGGTAAATTGGGATTTTGACATTTATCGACTCTTGACGTTTTTAACCCCAGTCCGGACTTTGACGGGTGCGACTGGCGGTTTTGCTAAAATTTGAATGGGCAGGATTATAGCAAAGTTATAAGGCTATCGTTAAAGTGTTTTTAGCCATGGAGCAGTTAAATGATGTTCAATAGTAAACCTTCACTTATCCTCATTGGGCCTTCGCTCTAATCAGCTGGCAACGTAACTGCTTAATAAGTTGCGCAGTTTCCAACGCTTTTTTTTATCCGACTTCTAAACTCCCCAGATGAAACGGCTTAATAATATAATCACTGCCACCCGTCTTTGCCATCACTGGCTGTTAGATAGTCATAGTGCTCACTAAGTATCTCATTCATCAGATCCTGGTTGGCGATATAATGAACCAACCCTTTGCTAAGACATAAGTGCCTTCCCGTAGGAGAGAAACCAAAGGAGCTACAAATTAACCTTTAAACGCTTTTAATAGACTCACAATACTGTCATATTTTTCTGTCGATAATTCTTCAATCAATTCAACCAACTCCAACCGGGTCAGGCGAGCGGCTACATCATATTGAGTACCTTTAGTTATTACCTGTATATCATAGCCCGTCACCATCGACCATTTGGCCATGTGAAAACAATAAATACCCACCTCACCACTTTCGAGACTTTTATAAGTACTTCTGGGGATATCCATGGCATCGGCAATTTGTTGCTGAGTTAAATTGAGCTGCCGTCGAGCCTTTCTCATATTCAACGCGACCTGTTTGTAATACGCGACCGCTTCATCATTAACTGGTTTGGTACTTTTACCGAGTACTGAAGTGGGGACTTCATCCGGTATTTCTATTGTATTTATATCTGTTTTTAGATTGGTCACTGATACATCCTAATTAGTTCTCATCCCGAAACGTCACTTGGTGCATTGCACACAGTTTCAGTCAGGATGAAATCATTAACTTATTGATTAATAAGCCTTACGACTTCGCTGCATAGCGCTCGCC
>JBLHHD010000147.1:0-6883 GCA_047614605.1 Alteromonadaceae bacterium | reverse complement strand
GGCCCCACTACCACCAGTCTGGCAAAGAAAAAATCCCGACTGATTTTTGCAACTTTAAGCCAAGCACCCCAAACCAGTAATTTCCCCAAACGCTGGGAGCTCGACAATTCACCTTACACTGTGGTTAATCATGCCAATGTATTTTCTCGTGACAACCTTGATATCGGTGCCCGGTTATTTATTGATAACCTGCCACAAACCAACCAGCCGCTTGCGGTTGTTGATTTAGGCTGTGGTAATGGGGTTATTGGTCTGAGTTTACTGGCAAAATCCCCCAATTGCAGGGTAACCTTTGTTGATGAGTCCTATATGGCAGTGGCTTCTGCCAGACAAACAATTGAAGATAATATGCCCGAACAGTTAAATCAATGTCGCTTTGTTGTTGATGATTGTTTAACCTCACAAGACCCAGACAGCACCGATATCGTCTTATGTAATCCGCCGTTTCATCAGCAACAAGCTGTTACTGACCATATTGCCTGGCAAATGTTTAAAGATGCCCAACGGGTACTTAAACCCGGGGGCAAGCTGGTGATTGTTGGTAACCGTAACCTGGCTTATCATATCAAACTCAAACGTTTGTTCAGTAATTACCAAACCCTTGACAGCAATAAAAAATTCACCATTTTAAGCGCGACCAAGAACCCCTAATAATTAACAAGGATCAGCAATGAAATACCCCACTCGCTGCGTAGCTTTAAAGCAATTATTAAATTTGTCATTAGTCGTATTGCTTAGCGCCTGTGCCAGCCCTGGACCTATGGTATTTGCCCCCGCGAAAGTCAATTCACTCGCGACGATTTATGCTGGTCAACCTTTTAGCGTCCAAATTAATGATGTTCGGCAAAGCAACCATTTACTCAAGGTGATAGACAGTGATGGCACAAAGCGACGTTATCCAGCCTATAATCCGATTCATTTACAACTTGAAGACAACCTCAAAAGTGGTCTGTCGATTCAGGGAATTAATATCACCCCGGGTAGCGACAAAATCACTCTGTCTGTTCATCACCTCGAAGCCATTATCGAGCAAAGCAGCCTCGAATATAATGCCGCTTTTATCGTTGAGTTTAAGTTAACCATCAGCAAAGGCCGCCGCACATTCAGTAAAATATTTACGGGTAACGCCACCAATACAGGACATTTTGGCTATGATAAAGCACGTATGGAACAAGAGCTGAACCAGTTGGTTACCGCCGTATTCAACACTATTTATGCGGACCCGCAGGTTCGCCAGGTCATTGAGGTTTAAGCACATGAACAAAATTTTTAAACGATTTTTACGCTCTTCATCGGCATGGCTGGCACTACTGTTAATCATCCTTTGCCCATCTCTTCATGCAGAGATTAAAGGCGAATACATTCAGCCGGATAATCTTTACCCCAAAGTTAAAATGGAAACTTCTTTAGGCGATATTATTATTGAGCTGGACCGGGGGCGCGCCAGACTGACCGTTGACAACTTCCTTGCTTACGCCGCAGAAGGACAATATGACAAGACGATCTTCCATCGGATCGAAAAGGATTTTGTGGTTCAAGGTGGCGGCTACACTAAAGAATTTGAAGAATTATCGACCAAAAAACCGATTTTTAATGAATCAGGCAGCGGGCTGAAAAACACTGAAGGCACCATTGCCATGGCAACCGAAGCAAGGCTTCCTCACTCGGCGACCCGGCAGTTCTTTTTTAACGTAATTGACAACCCCAGTCTCGATCCAGGCAGACGTTGGGGTTACGCCGTTTTTGGCTCGATTATCGAAGGTTCTGAGGTGCTCGAAGCCATGGCAGCGGTTGAAGTGGACTTTAATGAAAAACTCGGCTGGTCCACAGTGCCAAAGAAAATGCTTATATTAAAAAGAGTTACCATTATTGAACCCGAACCATTACCAGTAAAGAGCAATTAAATCCAAAAAAAGCCTTGACTGGCTACCGCATTGTTAATTTGTAGCTATACTTACATCAGGTTTTAGACCGTATATTGACCAAATTAGCACATTGAGACCAGCGCCATAGCGGGCAAAAATACAACGCCCAATGCCAGACACAAAGAATGACGCAAGAGTTTATTTTCGATCAGCGGCCTACCATTATCACCATGGTCGTTTATCAACGATAGCTTGCTAAATGTAGTAGTTTCGGAGGGTGGTTTGAAAACACCAATCATGTTTGTTAACAACAAAGCCGGACAGCTGGCTTTTTACATAAAAGCGTATTTTTCGCATAAAATCTCTTATTCCGAAGTTGACTTGTACCTTTGGGATACTCTTGAAGAATGGGCCGACGTTTGTATTAAAAAAGAAGAACCTTATACCACCCGGGAAAGGGTTTTTTGGCATCTGCTCCACCAGGTCAGTTTTTGGTCAGAAAGTATGCTTGAAAATGACAAATATTTGCGTGGTGAACTTACCAACTGTATTAATTACCTTGAAGGCGAAGGCCAGTACCCCATTGATTGTATTGGTATAAGACCCTGATAAACGCTTTACAATCCACTTTGACCCGTATTTAAACAAGGTTACCCCTGCCGTTAAAAAACAGTTTGAGACATTAACCTTTGCAGCTGTAGCGTTTTAGGTTATTGTACTGGATACATTTCCCAGTCAATGCTGAAATCCAATCCATGGCGAGTCAAAGAACACTCGGCGATTACCTGAGAAACTTTAATGACAGGCGCCTTATCGCCGTATTCTTGTTTGGTATTGCCAGTGGATTTCCTTGGGTAATGATTGGCTCTGCCATGTCAGCCTGGCTAAAAGAAGAGGGTTTATCTCGTTCCTCTATTGGTTATTTTGGTTTGGTTTTTGCTGTTTATTCAATCAACTTTCTCTGGTCGCCTTTAATTGACCGCTTAAAATTACCCCTAATTAATGCCCTGCTTGGCCAGCGTCGTAGCTGGATTTTACTGATGCAAATCGGTATTATCGGCGGCTGTTGCCTGCTCGCCACAATGGATCCCGGCAGCGGATTAGCCATGGCTGGTTTGGCGGCACTGATCATTTCAATCAGCTCAGCCACTCAGGACATTGCCATCGATGCTTATCGTATTGATATTATCCCGGCCCGTGAACATGAAAAAATCTCCGCTGGTGCCGCAATGGCAACTTCAGGGTGGTGGACCGGTTATGCAGGTTTGGGTAGTATTGCCTTTTTCCTCGCCGATAGGGACGGTTGGGACTGGTCATCGGTTTATTTTTTACTGGCATTGATCATGAGTTTTTTCATCATCGTGGTATTAGTCGTCGAAGAACCCCCCTCTGAACGCGACGAATTACAGCATAAACTCGAAGCCCAATACCAGCAAAAGCTCGGGGGTTTTGCACCACAGCACTATGCCACCCGGTTAAAAAAAGTGGCTATTTGGTTAACCGTGACCCTGATTGAACCCATTAAGGAGTTTTTTGACCGCAACGGGGTTAAGCTGGCGCTTTCGTTATTGCTGTTTATCTTATTATTTAAAATTGGTGAAGCCTTTTTGGGCCGCATGTCTATTGTGTTCTACAAAGAGGTCGGTTTTAGCAACAGTGAAATTGCCATTTATTCAAAATTGGTCAGTTGGTGGGTAACCATCGCCTTTTCATTGATCGGCAGTTTATTCATTATGCGCTTTGGCATCGTTAAGGGGTTATTTATTGGTGGTCTCGCCATGTCGGCGAGTAATTTAATGTTTGCCCTGATGGCCATCGCAGGGCCTAACCAAATGTTATTTTTGGCAACTGTTATTGTCGACGGTTACACCTCAGCCTGGTCATCCGTTGCCTTTGTCGCTTTTATTTCAATGTTGTGCAATCGTTCATTTACCGCTTCACAGTACGCATTACTGGCTTCGTTAAGCACCTTAGGAAGGACCTTGATTGGTTCATCCAGCGGAGCACTGGTGGATTACCTCAACGGTAACTGGTCATTGTTTTTTATTCTAACCACGTTAATGGTCATCCCAAGCCTGATTATCCTGTACTTTCTCAAAGATCGACTTAATGATATTGAAAATAGTCATAAATCTTCTCAGGATGAGATTTAAGGACAAAATCAATTCAGGGTTAGGGAAACTATTGAAAAGGAATTTAAATAGCATACAGCGAATCACAGGGACGATTTGACATGGTTTACCATGTTAGTGATGGAACTAAAGCGGGGTTTGGCTTGAATTGGTTGTCTTTGTGCTTATAGCAATAATTAGCCAACGGTATATTGCACAAGACGGTGATTTAATTATCCGTAATAAAAACAAAGCAGCTAAAAAGCTGCTTTGTCCGATAGACAATCTGAGCTGACGCTTAGCCTTCGATGGCTATGGTCAGACCTTCTTGTGGATCGATTTCAAGCGCGTTGCAATAACGCACAAATTCAACAACGTCTAAACGACGTTCTTGGTTTTCAATTTTACCGATGAAAGAATGCGGTGTGCCCAAGATCTGAGCCAGGCTACGCATTGTGTGGCCTTTTTCTTTACGCTTTTCTTTTAACCAAGCGGTCAATTTTACATTTTCGTCTGAAGCGACTGTTTTACCCATCATATTATTAGAACTCCTCTCCGGTATCGGAGAAATTAAACCAACAAAAATTATTCAAGTGACGCCAATCCTGGTCCACTTGCGTTAAATTGCATCAATCATGTCTAAATCTTTTAAACACACTTAGCAACAAGACATCATTTAACCACATCCTGATGATAAGGTATAGCTAATATGGGAAATTTATACAACATTTTTTAATAAAACTATTAATTCATTTTGAGAATGGGTTTCAGTTTTCATAAAAATACTCTTCAATTGCGTTCTAAGCGTATGTTTAGAAAGAAGTTTTTCATCTGCTAACTGATTGATGGTTTTACCTTGAGAAAGATGTGCTGCCAGCTCAGCTTCGGCCCTGGTAAGGTTAAATAAATATTTATATTGGGTATTTCTGGCATCGGCGTCAAAATTGTCAATGGATAAAATAAACCGGGGACTTTGTGGGTCGACCATCAACTTTTGTTTTTGGCCAAAGATACTTAATTTTAACAGCGTATTTTGCTCATCACCTTTAACTCTGAAAATATCACTACTGCCTGAGCTATGTTCTGTTGCCAAAAAGTTTTCAAACCACTGTTGAGCACTTTTATCATAGAAATTAACTTTACCACCATAAATATAAACCAGTGATTTGCGTGATTTCAATTGATCGAATGCTGCATTGCTTTGTAAAACATTGGCGTGATTATCAAGTATTGCGAGGTTTTCACACAACTGATTGATAAAAGCACCTACATCGGCATTTTTGGGTTTGAGATAATGCTGAAAATAAATTTCAATCATCGCCCGTAAATGAGGTAAAAACTCATTAAATAATTGCTGCTCATGGGGGGCAAAACCAACGTTGTCTTTGTTACGGGCAATTGATAAAGCCGCTTCGTATTTATCATCCCGATAAACAATGGCTCCCATGACCTGATCAAACTTATTGGACTGGAGCACATCGCCATAATATTGCTTCAAATCAGCTTGTGGATCGGTGTTGATATCACCATTTCCGATGATTCTACCTACCTCCGAGTCTTGCAGTAAACGATAATAAGGGCTTTTAGAGGTCGTTGAGATAATTTGCCGGGCGAATTCTTCACTGAGCTTTCCCACTCCGACGGCAATGGGGGTATCGGGTTTTTTTATTTCCCTAAAGCAAAACAAGCAACCGTCGGCATCAAATAACTCAGAGGTTTGGTCGGCAAACTGTTGCCATGGAGAGCCCCCTGAATTAGCACTTTGAAAGTTTGACAATAAATTTGGCAGTTTTGACATTTTTTTACCGTTATATCTAACTCGTATTCGTTAAATTAATCTTGCGTTGCTGACAAGCCACATTATCATCAAGGCCATTTAGTGCATTAAAATGTTAGGTCCCTTGCAAACTGTATTTATAACAATACCGTTTCGTGACTTAACACTATTATATACATTAATATTATTAATGTTGTTTTGATTTGCGTTGATTTAATGAATAATTTAATTTTCGGGGGTTTATCTGAACTTATTATTAATGAGATTAACCACTGATCGGATTTTAGCCAAAGAAAATGGTTAATGACAAAGCATTAATTGCAATAACTAGTTGTTCTACTTATACTAATTTACTGGATCAATTTGGTATTAATCTAATTAAAAGCGTTAAGAGGTAACGAATGCTAAGGCTATTGTTCTTATTACCACTGATGTTATGCTTTTTGTGGTTCGGTTATTTAAGCGTCAATAACTGGACTATGGCACAAGGCAAACAGGGGTTTATCTATATACTGACTTTTAGCGGGGTAATTGCACTATTTTATACGCTCATGCTGTATCTGACCAATCTTTAAAATCGCTGGTGAGCGGCAAAGGACCTGCGCAATGATGGCAGGTCAACGATTGTTTTTTTATGTCGAGTCAACAATCAAACACTAAAAGAAGCACCACAACCACAAGTTGAGCTAGCGTTGGGGTTATTAATTAAAAATCTGGCCCCTTCAAGACCCTCAATAAAGTCGACTTCACCACCCACCAAGTATTGTAAACTCATCGGGTCGACAACCATGGTGACTTCGTTTTTGACAATCTCCATATCCCCCGGATTGGCTTGTTCATCAAAGGTAAACCCATATTGAAACCCCGAACAACCACCACCGGTCACATAAACCCGGAGTTTCAGCTTAGGGTTTTCTTCTTCAACGATCAACTGCTTAACCCGCTTTGCTGCGGCATCAGAGAAAGATATAGCTAATTCAAGATTGGACATAATTCACTCAATTTATTTTTTTACAGCGCAATTATCCAATAGTTGAGTAAATTAGTCAACTATTGGATAATTGCGCTGTCAGTTGGTGTAATGATTGGATAGTGACGCCCTAAAGCCTTACTCAAACCATGGGTACTGT
>JBLHHD010000146.1:0-6890 GCA_047614605.1 Alteromonadaceae bacterium | reverse complement strand
GCAAATAGCTACTAGCTACTAGGAGCTTGTCCGAGAATAGGGCTAGTGCTGAGGGAAAGCGGGTTTGAGATCGTTTTCGCGGTTTTTTCAGGCGAATAGTTTGACTATTTAACTGGAAAAAGCGCGGAAAATAGCCAAATCCGAATTTTCCTCAGTCGAGTCTCATTCTCGGACAGGCTCCTAGGCTTAAACTTATATTTTTATAGCAGCGGCCCTGATGGAGAGAATATGAAACAAACAAAATTAATGGTCAGACTCACTTGCCTGACTTGTCTGATCGCCCTCACTGGCTGTGCCACGGTGCAACCATGGGAGCGAGCCAAGTTGGCTAAGGCCCAAATGCAGTGGGAAAGCGATAAAATGCAATCGGCTTTTGACCGCCATGTTTACTTTAGTAAAGAAGCATCAAGCGGCGGTGACAGTACCGCTGGTGGCGGTTGTGGTTGTAATTAGCCAGACAAAGAAAAACAGCATCAATATAACAACCAGCAACACGACTTTTAGGATCACTTACCTTGGATACCAAACGTAAATTACAGGCGCTGGCCGCTGCGGCATTTTCGTTGCCCGGATTGGCGCTGCCCGCATTCGCTGACGCTGGCGATACCCCCGACAGCGTACCTCCACCAACCATGATTAATGACAGCCAAACCGACAGTGGCAGTGATTTTGAGTTTGGTTACCGCTTCCACCGTTATTCCGAAGATGCCCTCGGACCAATTCAAACCGGTAACTTCAACGGCGATAGCACTGATCGCTACGAAATTCGCGCCAATCAGTTTAATTTAGCCGCCCAGGTTAATGACAGCCTATCGTTAAACGTCGCCTATCAACACGAAAACATGGCCGGTGCTTCGCCATGGTTCACCTTAAAAAATGCCGCTGGTAAAGTCACTCAGGTGATGACCGGGGCATCGATTTCGGACAGTCGCAAAGATATTCAGGTTAGCGGCGCTTATGAGCACGAAAACCTTATTTATGGTCTATCTGCGGCAGCCTCCGATGAAGACGATTATGATAGTTTGAGCTTTGGTGCTAGCTTTGCGGTTGATTTTGACCAACGCCTCAGTACCTTTGCCTTGTCTGCCGATTTTTCGAATGATGATGTAGAGCCCAGTGATTCTGATGAGTTTACCAATCGAATTATTAGCGCGGGCAAACATTCTAGCTCGGTGCTGGCGTCCTTTTCGCGGGTGATCAATAAAAACAGTTTGCTGCAATTATCGTTTGGTTATACCACTCAAAGCGGCTTTTTGTCAGACCCTTACAAGCAGGTTTTTGTTGATTTTAGTCTGCAAAACGATCACCGCCCAGACAGCCGAATTAACCGGACTTATAGTGCCCGCTACCGTTATTATGTGGACGCTACCGATGGCGCATTTCGGGCTGATTACCGCTATTACCGTGACAGCTGGGAAATTAAATCTCATACCCTGGATTTGAGTTTCGATCAGCCTTTGGGCTGGGGTATCCGGCTTATTCCGGCAGTGCGTTACTATCATCAGGATGCGAGTTTTTTCTACCAGCATTTTTACGAAACCGCCCGGGCTGATGGTTTTCAATCGACCGATTACCGCTTGTCAGCTTATGGTGCCGAAACCTACAGTTTAACCCTGCAAAAGGCGTTTAAATCGTTTACTTTGCACCTTAAAGCGCAAACTTACCGCAGTGGTCGCAACAAAGGTTTTGCCCGTCACGAAGAAGCTAATCCGTCACTGCTCGACTTTGACTTGATTTCGGTGGGGTTCGATTACAGATTTTGACGCTTTTCGAATGCCACTTTAAGGCGATGGGCTCGCCTTGTCTGATCCAGTGCTTTAGTACCAGTCAAACGGCTGCGGATCCGATATTTGCGCCCATCAAAGCTGAAGTGGCACGGCTAGAAAAAAAATATAGCCGCTACCTGCCAGACAGTTTGTTATCACAAATCAATCAACAGGCTGGATTTGACCAGCCTGTTACGATTGACCAGGAAACCCATGGTATTTTGCAGTTTGCCCATCAGGCTTATGCCCTGAGCGATGGTTTATTTGACATCACATCCGGGGTATTACGCCAGGCATGGGACTTTAAGACGGGCACAGTACCAACACCTTCCCAGTTAGCATCAGTATTGCCGTTAATTGGTTGGTCAAAGGTGCAATGGAATGAACAACAAATTACGTTGCCAACCAAGGGGATGGAAATAGACCTTGGCGGTATCGTTAAAGAATATGCAGTCGACCGCTGTGTGGCGTTATTAACCGAGGCAAAGGTTAAAGCACTGATCAATCTCGGTGGTGATATTGGCGTGACTGCCACGCCGCCGCAAGATCACGTTTGGGATGTAGGGATAAGACATCCACGTAAAGGCACCAACGACAGAATAGGCAGCATTCCACTCACTCACGGCGCAATTGCAGCGAGCGGCGATTATGAACGCTGTATTTTGCTTAACGGCAAACGCTATAACCACATTCTCAACCCCAAAACCGGCTACCCCATCGAAGGGCTTGCGACGGTTTGTATCTGGGCCGAACGTTGCGTTTTGGCGGGCACACTAACCACCATCGCGATGTTAAAAGGTCCCAGCGGACCAAACTGGCTTAAAGCGCTGGATATGCCCTACATGGCTGTTGATTACGATATGCAAGTGTATGGTGGGTTTGGGTAAACCCAAAAGCGACGACTTATATCGATAAAACCATTGTAATTATCACCCGCTGATTTACGATATCCTCAAACCACCCAATAGGTAGATCTGTTATGGACCAGTATGCAGTTTTCGGTAACCCCATCGACCACTCACGCTCGCCGTTTATCCACCAACAATTTGCATTGCAATCCCAGCAAGCAATTAACTATCAGGCTATAGAAGTAGAGTTGGATGCTTTTGCTGCAACCACGGCTACATTTTTTAGCGCTGATGGGAGAAATGGTTGGGGGGCTAATGTCACCGTGCCATTTAAAGAGCAGGCGTTTGAAATTTGCGATAAAGTCAGCGAGCGGGCTCAACAAGCTGGGGCGGTGAATACCTTAATCAAAGCCGCCAATGGAGAAGTTCACGGCGACAATACTGATGGTATTGGGCTGGTCTGCGATTTACTCAATAAAGACGTCAAACTGGCTGGCAGCAATATTTTATTGCTAGGCGCAGGCGGTGCCGCTCGTGGGGTGATCGCTCCTTTATTAGCCCGGTCACCAAAGCAGTTGGTGCTTAGCAACCGCACCATCGAAAAAGCCGTCAATCTGACGGGCCATTTTAATCATCCCAAATTAACCACCGGCGAATTGGCCCAGTTGGGCAAGTATAAATTTGATCTGATCATTAATGCCACCTCTGCCGGTTTGTCTGGCAAAATTCCGGCCCTGCCAAGTAACTGTTTAACCTCAAAGACCATCTGTTATGACATGGTTTATCTTGATGGCATCACCCCATTTAATCAGTGGGCGCAGGATAATGGCGTGAAAACCACCTTTGACGGCCTGGGAATGTTGGTCGAGCAAGCTGCCGAAAGCTTCAGCCTATGGCGCGGAGTATCGCCCGATACGCAAGCTGTGTTAGCTCAGTTGCGGGCGATGTTGTAGTAGCGCATATCTTGTCGGAGGCCGCTTATTGTGATTAAGCCAATGCCTCCAGCAACTCAAAATCGTCTTTACGGATATCCGAAGGATTGACTCCGTAACGCAATTTAAATCGCTCACCAAATCGTGATTGAGACTGATAACCCACTTCTAACGAGATACGGCCAATTTTCCAGTCGGTTTTGCGTAAGTATTTAAACCCGGAGTCTAACCGCACTTCTTCGAGTAACCCTTGAAACGATGTTGCTTCGTCTTTTAGACGACGCCTTAATGTCGCTACACTGACGCCTAACTGGGTCGAAACTTCTTTGATATTCCAGCTTAATCCCGGGTCGATGCCAAGCAGCTGCCTGACCTTGTTTTTCCAGTTGGTGCTGTCGACAAAGAAAATCGATTTGCCAATCCCCGATTCAACCAACAATAACAGCAATTCGAGTTGACGGTGGATGATCAACTGGCCGCTCATATGATGAACCCCTTCCCAATACAACCATTGGTAAACGACATTAATCATCACTGGCGAAACGGTATCGTGCGGATTGGAGACATAATCAAAGTTGGTCAACAACTCGCCATAAAGGTTTTTAAAATTACTTAATAACTCTTTTTTAAAGCTGATCACCACCCAGGATGACTTAGTGACACTAATATCTTCACTGGAGAAATAAATCTCGGTGGCTGGTGAGGCCAGCATATCGCCTTTTTTCAGCGAATGGGTTGTCGAACCAATAGTGGCCTTTAAACTGCCGGTCAGGACAATAATCAAAGAAGGTTCATAGAAGATTTCGTGCATGGTCTCTAAAGCGGTTCTTTCGCAATAGCAGTTAAAACCCAATGAAGATAAATCGCGTCCAGTTTCAACTATTTCTTTAAAAAGTGTTTTAAGTTGATCTAACTGGTTTGCTGAATTAATCATAATACCTTTTCCCTCAATAACTTAGATTATACAGTCAGGTTAATTCAATTAACCCGAATAAAGCTAATATTGACAACGTTGTCATATTAAATACAGGCTGGGATAAAAAGACGAGTTATTCAAATGGTCGCCCATTATCAACCTGCATCAATCGCATCAATCCAAGATAAACAATAATCCATAAACGAGAGCCTCTCGTCATGCTAGTTCCCTTATCATATCCAACCTTTGCGTTAAAGTAGTATTCCCACAAAGGAATAAGTTGCCCCAATGTAGTTTAAAGTGGTTGATATATCTAGATATTTTACAGAATATTTACTTTTCTTTACAAATTTATTAAAATCTAGTCAAAGTATAACATCATGTTTAGCAGTCAATGAGAAAAGCTCTTTTTACCGGTAACCAAGTAATAGAATGCCACATTTTTTTGTTATCGTTTTATAACATTTTTCTATTTATTATAACAAAGTAAGCAAAATCTTAAGGCAAAGAACGTGTGCAACCCCAGCCACCGTAAAAATCGGCTATTCAACGAATTTTAAAGGGGGATAAAGTCAAGGTTGGGTAAGACAAGGTGACAAGTAAAAAATGTAGGTTTTATGATTAACTGAGGCTGGGTGCGCACTGCGCACCACAAATTTAAAGCCCAATTTAAGCCGTTGTTAAAGCTTGTTTATCAACAATGCTAAATTCTTCGGTTCTGAGCAACACTAACTTACCTGAGCCTGAAAGCGCACTTTGTTTGGCAATTTCGCCCTCGGGAGTATTAAACACATTATCCATGGCGGCTTTGTCTTCAAACCAAATCTCGGCCAAACCGTCAAACTCGCAATCGTCTTCCATGGTTAGATTAATCGAATACTTAACCAACCCCGGCCACCGGGCCACTTTAGGTGAATGCTCAAACAACCACCATTGCTTTAAATCTGCCGGGCTAATATGCGCCGGACGTTTTACCAAACCAAAAATTTTATAACCGACGTTATCCATTTTCTCTCCTCAAAATTGTAAAAGTACCAAACCTAATCCAGCTTAATCGAGCAACAAATAGCCTGGATTGATATCTGTATAATGTTTCATTCGCTCGTAACTCACCCCATGAGCCATCAATTGACCATGGAAGGTCTTGAGCGAATCCACCGGAAACAGATTATTTGGCTGACCAGAATCAGTCGCCACAATCCAGTTGGTGGTGGGTGTCTGATTGATAATTTCGGCCACCGACTGTGCGGTTCTAAAATTAAACAAGTCAGAAACCGTCAAATGACAACATTCCATATAGGTATATTCATCAGACAACTGCTTAATATCAGCCACATCCAAATCGGGCGTCATAAACAAGCTGTGATTGATCAGCAACTTAACATCATAAAATTCGCTGCGAATAAAATGATGCAAGGCAAAAATTTCTTCGCGCGAAATATGCCCGGTCGCCAATACACCATCATTTTTTTGCACCAGACAAACAATCTGCTTCACCGTTTCTTTGATTTGCCCCTGTTCATCAAGAATGGTGATTGGATTATCCGTCGACTGAGCCGATATTTTTCGGTGTCCTACTCCGTCTTTGGTTGGTAGCCACACCAGCTTACCGCCAAGCTTAAAACTCGCTTCAACGGCAGCAGGGTTTAAACCACCCACTCCCCGATTAAGGGTTACGCCACCATAGACACGGATTTTATTGAGATAAGTAGAAATCAACGCTGCTACTTCGCTGGTTGAACCATGATGGCTTTTGAGTACCAGCCCTGACATGCCACTTTCTTGCGCCCGTTGACACAATTTAAACGCATCGAGTTTACGGGGATACACGCAAGGGGCTGCATGGACATGAATATCCCATGCCCCGTTGATCAGGCTCTCAAAGCTTTCTGCCTGATCACTCACCCTGTTCACCTGTTAATTTATTATCAGTCAGACTTTTACCTGTAAGATCAGCCTGCAAAATAGCATCAGCCACCGCTTTTGCCACATCAAAAGTGCCCGCAGCGGGTTGTTCTTTAATATCGTAAGTCAGCGTTTCGCCTTGTGCTATCACACTGGCAACCGCATTTTCGATGACGTTCGCCGCCACAGCCGCCTTAAGTAATGATTTTCTGTTACCTACCCAGCGAACAGCCTCAGCAAGGGCCAGAAACATCGCGATAGGATTACAGCTTTCTTTACCCGCCATATTAGGCGCTGAACCATGAATAGGTTCGAACATGGCGTGATCGTCGCCGATGTTACAACCTGCAGCCATACCCATACCACCCTGAACCACAGAAGCCACTTCGGTGATAATGTCGCCAAACATATTCGAAGCCACCACCACATCAAAGGTCTCTGGCTTTCGAATAACACTTTGCGAGAAAGCATCGACCAGCATGTGTTCGGTCTCAATATCCGGATAACTCTTTGCGACTGCTTC
>JBLHHD010000145.1:0-6916 GCA_047614605.1 Alteromonadaceae bacterium | reverse complement strand
GCCCTGCGCACCATTGCACTAATGAACGAATGTGGTTTGCCCGAAGGTGTTGTACAAGCCGTTATTGCCAGAGGCAGCAAAGTCGGTCAGGTGATCATTCCTGATGAACGTATTCAGGTCATTATGTTTACTGGCTCGACACAGACCGGTACTTGGATTTCTCAAAAGCTAGCCGAGCGTGAAGGCGACCCGGTACCGCTAATTGCAGAAACCGGCGGGCAGAACTGTATGATAGTCGATTCAACTGCCCTGCCCGAGCAAGTAGTTGACGATGTGATTGCCTCTGGTTTTCAAAGCGCCGGGCAACGTTGTTCAGCCTTACGAGTCGTGTTTTTACAAGAAGATATCGCCGATAAAGTCATTGAGATGCTCAAAGGCGCAATGGCTGAGTTACATGTTGGCGACCCAGCCTACTTGAGCACTGATATCGGTCCCGTTATTGACGCAAAGGCTCATCGCGCGCTGCAAAGTCATGTCGATTATTTAAAAAACCGGGCCACTTTGCATTATGCCTGTGAAACGCCGAAAATGGGTGACACTGGCCATTTCTTTTTTGCCCCTCGCTTGTACGAAATCAAGGACTTGTCGGTATTAAAAGAAGAAGTCTTTGGCCCTTGTGTACATATCATTCGCTACAAAGCCAGCGACACTGACGAGGTGATTGATCAAATCAATGGCACTGGTTTTGGTTTGACCATGGGTATTCATACCCGTATCGAAGAGAAAAGTGACTATTTAGCCGCCCGCTCAAGGGCCGGTAATATTTATGTCAACCGTAATATGATTGGTGCGGTCGTTGGTGTACAGCCGTTTGGTGGCCGTGGCTTATCCGGTACTGGCCCCAAAGCCGGTGGTCCTTTATATTTGACCCGTTTGGTCAAAGACAAAGCGACTACCACCAATCGCTCACAGCCGAGCCTCAACAGTACTGAACTGGCCGCTTTGCAAGCGACTTTTGATAACAGTGAACTGGCACAAAGCGAAGTCAATAAACAGTTGTTGGCAGCCAATCAAGAAGCGTATCAGTGGTCGATTGTAACCCCAAATCGGCGAACGTCAGTGATTCGTCAATTGCTGGCAGCCCTGAGTTCACAAGATAAAGCCGCTCACGAGGATATGCTAACTGCCGCTCATGCCCAATTATTAATGATTGAAAAACAGCTGTCAGGGCCAGCGATACTGCCAGGTCCTACAGGCGAGTCCAACAAGTTGTATCTGGAGTCTCGGGGTATCGTTGCTTGTTTGCGTGATGCCGATAGCTCTTTTGACTTTTGGCTGATGTCGGTGATCACCGCTTTGGCTGCTGGTAATACAGTGATCGGCGTTGTCGACAAGCAACATCTCGCACAAGCTCAGGACTGTCGTATGGCATTGCTTAAAACGGGCATCAAGGGCAGTATCTTTCAGATTGTTAAACTGACCCGTATCGACTCGTTGCTAACCCACCCATTACTGGCTGGTGTGGTGGTTGATGCTAACAGTGCAATGACAAAATGGGTGGGTGAGCAACTGGCCGCACGGGATAATGCGATCTTGCCGCTGATCACTGCATCCACTAACAAAAGTCTGTTTCAACGCCTGGTGACTGAGAAAACCATCACTATCGATACCACAGCAGCAGGTGGTAATGCGTCGTTAATGACGATGGCACTACCTACTGGTTAAGCCACTCAGTTTTTGAATTTATGGGTATCTGCAACAAAACCCAAATAAAGCTTATAAATTCAAATGAATACCGTTAGAATAGCCACTGAATTTGTGGCTATTTTTTTACTTTTTTGCTAACTAAATTAGCATTCTTTTACTCGTTTTATAGGTGAGGCTAAAAAATGGCAACTTGCTTTTATTTGCAGTCAATCAGGCGACCTTTATGTTAAACCCTATTCTCTTTAATGCATTCATCATTAGTGCAACTATCGGGACTTTAACAGATCAATCAATCGGACGGCGTTTATGTTAAAGCGTATTTCTATTGACGATTTATGTATCGGCATGTATGTCGAGGCTGTTACTAAGCAAAAAGGCGCAGTAAAAATCAAAACCCGGGGACGGGTAACCTCACAAGGCGTAATTGAAAAGCTGCGTAAGCAAGGTATTTTACAGCTCGCGATTGACCCCGACAACGTACTGCCAGCCCAACAACCAGCAGCGGCAACAGTAGTCGAAAAACCCAAACCCGTTACACCTAAACCTGTCGTTATCGATCCTACGGTCCCTACAGTGCCTTTTGAACAAGAGATCAACAAAGCCTCACAGCTATATTCGCAAGCCAAAAAACTGCAAAAAAAAGCCTTCGCCGACGTTTTATCTGGTCACAAAATCAATGCCAAAGACATGGAAGCAGTCGCTGACGGTTTTATTGAGTCAGTCTTTCGTAATCAGGATGCGCTGACCTGTATGACCCGGATCAGAGAAAAAGATGCGTATCTGTTGGAGCATTCGGTTAACGTATCAATCCTAATGACAATCCTCGCCAAACATATGGGCCTAGACAAAACCCAAATTCACCAGTTAGCCACCGGTGCCCTACTGCACGATATTGGCAAAATTAAAGTGGATGATAAAATCCTCCACAAACCAGCTCGCCTCACTGAGCTTGAAACCATCAAAATGCAAGCCCACGCGCTGTACAGTAAAGAAATTCTCGAACAGGCGGGTGATATTTCACCAATCAGTCTTGAGGTCGCAGCTAACCATCACGAACGTCTTGATGGCAGTGGTTATCCATTGGGTTTACGCGGTGAGCAAATATCAGTCCATACCCGAATGATTGGTATTGTCGATACCTACGACGCAATGACCGCCGACCGCTGCTATAAAGAAGGGATGAACCCCATCAGTGCCTTTAAACGGCTTAAACGTGACGTTAACACTCACTTTGACGAACGGCTGGTTAATCAGTTTATTCAGGCCATTGGTATTCACCCGGTAGGTACTTTGGTGCAATTAAAAAGTGAAAAGCTGGCGATTGTTACCCAAACCAATTTTGTCTATCCGCTCAAACCGGTGGTAAAAGTGTTTTACCATGCTAAGTTTAACCATTATACCGAAATCAAAGATATCGACTTAACCCAGAGCAACGACAGCATTGCCGCCTGTGTTAAACCCGAAAATTTCAAAATTGATTTGAATCGATTTTTCCAAACCGCGTTATTACGTTGAACACCCGGAACTCCTAGGAGCCTGTCCGAGGGCCTAGGTCCTAGAGAAATAATGGGTTGTATTATCAATTTGATGGGTGAAGAGTTTACCGAAATTTACTACGTGAAATAGACGTGGATGGGGAAGAATACACTGCAAGGCAGTCGAATTACCCGTGCAAAAAATAAAAGGCACTCTTTGGTTTTAGATCGCTTTTTATTTGATCCTTGCTTCAGCAGGTGTTTCTGTTTCTGTTTCTGTTTCTGTTTCTGTTTCTGTTTCTGTTTCTGTTTCTGTTTCTGTTTCTAAATTAAAGTGCGAAACATGGGATAAAAGTCTACTATTAGATTATTACTTTTTAAACTTCATTAATTGACAGCATGGCGAAGGGTTTTAACCAAAAAATCAGCGTTTTAGTGGTTGAAGATCAACCACTGGCGCAAAAGTATTTACGCTATTCGCTGCAAAACCTCGGCTTTGGACAAGTTGATCTTGCAGAGCAGGCGCATGATGCAATTACCCGATGCAGCGAGGGAAAATATCAGCTGATCCTATGCTCATTTGACATTTCCAAAGGCAAAGATGGCTACCAACTTTATGAAGAGCTAAAAGAACGGCAGCTTATTCAACTCTCCACCGCTTTTATCTTTATCAGTGCTGAAACTGAACCTGGGCTGGTCCACAGCGTTATTGAACTGCAACCTGATGACTTTTTGGTTAAACCCTTTACCCTTAAGGATCTCGACCTGCGTATCAGCCGGGTATTACTGCGTAAAAGCCGCTTAAAAGATATTTACCGGGCGCTGGATAAAAATGACATACAGCGGGCCCTTTTATTAGCCGATGAACATTTAGCTGATGTTCAATACGCTAAATCGATCCCCCAGATACTGCGTATCAAAGGCGAGTTATTGCTGCAATTAAAAGACTTTAACCGCGCTCAGGTATTCTTTATCTCAGTACTTAAAATTCAAAAGCTCACCTGGGCCAAGATTGGTTTAATCAAATGCCTTATTGCCCTTAACCATGAGGAGCAGGCGTTCACAGAACTCGAATTGTTAGCCCAACAACCTGCTACCCAACTCGAAGCCCTTGAGTTGCTCAGCGATATTCAGTTTAGACGCAACGAATACAATCAGGCCCTGGACAACATTAAAAAAGCCACCAGCCTGTCACCCCGTAATATTCACCGCCAGGATAAGTTAGTTAATATCGCACGGATTAATCACGATTATGAAAGCCAATACAAAGCGCATCGCGATATTATTAAATACGCCAAGAACTCATTACATGACAAACCCGAAATCTACCTTAATGTGGTGCGCTCTGGGATTGATTATGCCTTGACCAATTACAATGAGGAGCAAATGTATCGCACCCTCAAACAGGCAAGTGAATATATCAATGAGTTAAAATCGAGTTTCCCCCATGCTGATAAAGACGAGCAAATCAATGTGATCAATGCTCGAATTCACTACCTCAAAGATGAAAAAGATAAAGCTAAGCAATTAATTGGTGATGTACTAGCAACCGCAGACACGCCGATTAACTCAATTGAGGATGAACTGGATAAAGCCAAATCGTTCCATGAGCTGGGATTTTATAACCAGTCCAAACAATTATTTGAAAAAATAGATGTATTCTGTCAGCAGCAAAATGATCAGAATAACACCAGTATCGCCGCCTACATCAAGCAGGAAAAACGTCAACGCGAAGCGATAAAGTTAGGTCCAAAAGAGCTCAATAATAATGCGGTAAACTATTACCAGCGAGGCAATTATCCAGAAGCATTTAATGCCTTTCGTCAGGCATTTGCGTTAATTCCCGGCAATACCAGTATCGCCCTTAACCTGCTTCAAACCATCACCAACAATCAGGCCATTAACTTGCAAGCCAATGATATTAAAAGCTTAATTGAAAGTTGCTTTGACACCATCGCCAATGGTGAACTTGAAGCCGAACAACTTGTCCGTCTTAAAGTCGTCAAAGAAAAACTGGCTCCTGAGCCTCCAAAAGCCGCTTAAGCTATTTTAATTGGCATTATTTAGACAACAAAACGTAAAAGCCCAAGAAAATAGAAAGCTCAAGAATGCGCAACGATAAAGACCAATGCCTGAAACATCTTGGTTTGTTTGCTTTAACCCCCTTTATCCTGCTTCTCTTTCTCCTTCTCTTCCCCTTCAATCTGGATTATAACAGGCACGTAACCTTTAACTGCATCTACAGGCCAGTCCTGCAAGAAGTCTTGTAAACGATGACTCTTAAAAAGGTATAAACCGCTAAAGAATAAACTGAGAAAAACCGCAGCATGTTGATACTGAAAATAAAAATGAGCGTTTTTAACCACAATTAACGTCAATACAACATCAGCCAGTAACGTGACCCACAATAACCAGCGGCTGAGCTTCCAGCACGGCGGTATCCAGCCATAAGCTTCCTTACGACGTAACGATGAAAAGGCAAAAACCAGCAAAGCACCGGCACCGGTTGCAAGTCCCATAAAAAAGTCTGTTTTAAGCGGATACAAAAACTCGATCAGCGCCGTAGGCTCTTTACGGTTAGCCACAGAAAGCACCCAAACAATATAGGGACGTAACAACACTAGCAACACAATATAAAAACCTTTGGGGGCTTTTAGATAACCGTGCTGGTCAAAGTCGTCTGGCGTATAACGTCGAAACATGTTTTATCCTTTATGGCTTTTCTTTATCGCTTAACAGTAAATGAAGTGATGGTTCCTTTGACACTCGCGACCCTGTTGACCTTACTCAGTGCTTTTTCGAGCACCGCTCGATCAAGCTCAGGCCCAACATAGACCTTAGTGAGGTGACGAGATTTATTAACTATCGCCCGTGAGAACGTAACGTAACCGGCAGCATTAAGCGTTTTTTCAAGAGCTTGAGCATTGCTTTTTTGACTAAAAGCACCTAATTGGATCACCCAGGCAGATGTAGCAAACGCACTGGTTTTAGGCTTCGCTTTGGCTCTTGTTGGGGATGAAATTTTGGCGACCACTTCAACCGGCTGACTCTTCTTAACAGGTACGGCTTTTGGTATTGCTTTAGGTTCTATTTTAGGTTCTGCTTTGGCTGTTAACGGATCACCACTAAAATCGGTGGGTTTGCTGATCACCGCCACCGATAAATTATCCGTATCAAGTACGGTTTTATTGTCCTGTGCGATAGCCACTTGGTTACTGCTATTGTCTGTCTGTACAGGCTCAGCATCCAGCACCATTTCATCTTCTTGACTGGCGGTGGCCGCTGGCAGGTTTTGTTCAAAGGTTTTGTCGGGAAATGCTTCGACTTTGGCGGTTTGCACTGAGTTAAACTCGGGCCGTACCGGGACCGCTTTAAAGTCATCTTTATAAGACGATTTTTGACCGTCAAACAGCGATGGAATGATGATGATCCCCGCAGCAGCAACGATGATACTGCCAACCAGACGATTTCGAAAAGTGTTGGTCATTAAGTCTCCAGGGTAACTTGTGATTTAATTTGATTAAAGCCAGCCTCTATAGGCTGCCAAGCGCACCGGCAATGGTATGAAACGAACCAAAGACAATCACCAGTTCGTCGCTTTGTTGCCCGGCTTTGGCCTTTGCCAACCCGTCTGCGACACAATCGTAACATGAATAATTGTCGATACCGAGCTTTTCAAGGGTTTGTGCCAGCACTGAAGCGGCAGCACCCCGAGGTACCGTCAAATCAACCAGATGCCAGACATCAATTTGGCTGGCAATATTCGCTAGGGTATGATAAATATCTTTATCTGC
>JBLHHD010000144.1:0-6935 GCA_047614605.1 Alteromonadaceae bacterium | reverse complement strand
CGCGTATTCAAGTGCTATTCGAAGGCATGGAAAAGCTAACTTTCGAATTCTATGAAAATGACAAATGGGTTAAACAGTGGGAAAAACCCGGTTTACCTGCTGCGGTAAAAGTTACCATCGAAACCGAGGCGTTGGGTGAATTACATCGGATTTTTGTGCTGATAGATAATATGGTGGTCAAATGAAACCATTAGCTATCATAGCCAAAACAAACCCTTCTAAAAGGGCCTTTAACTCAGCTAAAACACTGAAAAAGCAAGGCGGGGTAGCGCTAATCTCAGTATTGTTTGTGGTGGCCCTTGGGGTGATCATTGCGGTCGAAATGTCGGGTCGTCTGCAACTGCAAATTCAAAAAGCCGGTAACCTCAGCGGCAACCGTCAGGCGTACTGGTATGCGGTGGGTGCAGAAAGTCTGGTTAAACAACAACTCAAGCGGATCAACGGTAAAGATAGCCGTTCCAATGTCATCCACATGGGGCAAGACTGGGCCAAAACGGGCATGGTATTTCCGGTTGATGGTGGTAATATTTCGGGCGAAATAAAAGATTTGCAATCATGTTTTAACCTTAACTCACTAGCTTCTGATGACAGTGCCGGGTCAACGTCACTTACTCCTGGCACTAAGCCTGGCACTAAGCCTAGCTCTACTACTACTACTTCTACTCCTCCTCGAAGAAATGGCATGACCTACGCCAGTGAATCTTTTCAGCGTTTGCTTGAAGCTATCGAAATTGACGAGGTATCTGAACAACCGGCAGAATATTTGGCCCAACGTTTAAAAGACTGGCTCGATGCCGATGGTTTGCAAACCGGTGGCGGCGGGATGGAAGAGGGTGACTACATGTCACTGGCTATTCCTTATCTTGCCGCCAATACGCTAATGACCAGTATCAGTGAATTGCGTTTAATTGGCGGGTTTAACCCGGCGGTTATCGCCAAAATTAAACCTTATGTTTGTGTTATACCCGGCAACGCTGAGCTGAAAATTAATATCAACACCCTCGATGGTGATAAAGCCAAACTGTTAACGGCTATGCTCAAAGGGTTGTCCTTAGATGATGCTAAAACCCTAATCAGCGACTCGGCTCCTGAGGGGTACCCATCGGTTAATGAGTTTTGGCAAAAGTCTGAAATGAACCGGGTCAACAGTACCGCCAAAACCGAAGCCAAAAAATATTTTGATGTCACCACACAATATTTTGAACTCAAGGCACAAACCAGTTATGGTGATTCCAAATTTTATTTAAATTCAACGTTACATATAAATGAGAGCAAGCAGGTTAATGTTATCGCTCGAAAATTCGGAGTTGATTTGTGACAGAAGTATTAGCAATCAGATTAGGCAGTGTCGCCGGGGAAACTATTCCCTGGCTGCGAAGTCGACGGTTGCGAACAATTAAGCACCCTGACGACTCACGCACAAAATCGCGAAGTGACCGTATTTGTCCCTGCCTGTGATATCACGCTTAAAACCGTTACTTTGCCAGGCAAATATAACCGTCAGGTTATTACGGCATTACCTTATATGGTCGAGGAAGACCTGGCTCAGGATGTCGAGAAGCTGTTTTTTGCCATTGGGGCTAAAACAACGGTTAACGATAAGCCGGCAGTAGAGGTGGCGGTTGTTGACAGGTTATTGCTACAGGGCTGGCTGCAATGGTTGGCTGACGCGGCCATTCATGCCACCGTAATGTTGCCAGATGCCTTGTGCTTACCCGAACATCCGGGGCAGCTTGGGGCCATTGAACTTAACCAGCATTGGTTGGTACGTCCACAAGGTTGGCAATGCGCTAGTATCGATAACAGCTGGGTTGCAGATTACCTGAACTTATCCGCGATGCAGCATCTTAATGGACAAGTAGGTGATGAGCGTACGCCGTTGGTGTTTAATACCTATAGCCCCTATGCCCTGGCAGATGTTCCAGTTGAAGGACTTGAGATCGTTGAACAAAATGCCGAAATGCCATTACCTTTAGAGCTGCTGATAAAAAATCAGCCAGCTAACGGCTTTAACCTGTTACAGGGCGAGTTTTCCCAGAAAAAAGAAGGTTCAAAAAGCTGGACTATCTGGCGACAGGCGGCGGTTGTCGCTGGGGTGGCTATTATTTTGCAATTGACTTACCGGGGCAGTGTTGCCTGGCAATTAGGCAGTGAACTGGACAGTGAAAAAGCCACTTTTGTTCGTCAGTATAAAAAAGCCTTCCCCAATGAAAGGCGGGTGCGAACGGCACTGGTCGAAAGGCAATTAAAAACCAAACTCAAAGCCGTGCGGGGTTCAAGCAGTGGCGACAATGGATTTTTGGTGATGCTCAATAAAGTCGCTCCATTGTTTAAACAAGCCCCTGGTTTTGTGCCTAACAGTATCAAGTTTGATAACAAACGCAGCGAATTGCGGTTGCAGGCTACCGGCGATGGTTTTCAGAGTTTTGAAAAGTTCAAATCGGCGGTTGAAGAGCTTGGTTACGAAGTGAATCAGGGTTCGCTTAATAATGATGGCGATAAAGTGGTTGGTGCGATCACAATTAAGAGGGTCGGTTAATGTTAAAAAACTGGTGGGAAAGTCTCAACGAACGCGAACACAAGCTAGTGATGGGCGGGGGCAGTGTCGTCGCCGTGGGGATCTTTTTCTTTGCTATCTGGCAACCTCTCGCGAATACGGTAACCGACAATCAGGCATCTTTAATTAAGCAACAAAACCTTAATGTTTGGGCAACCGATACAATTGCCAAAATCAAAGCGACCAGTGCTAGCAAAGTGTCCTCTGGTGGTTCATTGTCACAGGTGGTTAATCAAAGTAGTCGTCGCTTTAATATTCAGGTCACCCGGATGAATCCCAAAGATGACGAGCTGCAATTATGGCTTGATAATATCGTCTTTAATGATTTGCTCAAGTGGTTGGCTCATCTGGAGGCAAGCGAGGGTATTTCTATAGTCGGTATTGATGTCAACGAAGGCACTGAGCCGGGCATCGTTAATGTAAGACGTTTAGTGATCACCAAGTAATGGTGTCACCGCTATGAGCTTTTCTTACCCGCTTTAGCGAATCATTTAATCACAATAAAAGGCTGCTAGCAGTCACCGAGAAATACTGATGAAAAACTGGAAGTTAAACATCGCCTTACTGGTGGTTTTTTACCTGATCTTTATGATCGCCAATGTTCCTGCCGCCATGGTAGTAGGGCAGCTGACATTACCGGGCACGCTTAAAGTGGCGCCAGTGACTGGCACGCTTTGGTCGGGTCAAACGAGTGCTGTGCAATATCAGCAAGAATATTTTACTAATGTTAAGTGGCAGTTGAATCCGTTGGGGTTATTGCTGGGCAATTTGTCTGGTAGCATTAACTTTGGCAAAGCCAGCGATGGCCAATCGGTTTCGGGCAGTGGTAATGTAACGACCAACTTTGCTATGGATGTGTATAGCGCCAGTGATTTTACCTTGCGTTACCCAGCAGCCGATTTGATCAAAAAAGCGGGCTGGAATTTACCTACCAAAGTGGGCGGTAAAATTGAACTGAAACTTAACGACTTCGTATCAGCCAAACCTTACTGTGAAGTACTGGAGGGCACTGTCGTATGGCGCAACGCCACAATTCAGGGATTTAAGGGCGAAATCAAACTGGGTAAGCTGGATGCCGAGTTATCGTGTAAAAAAGGCGAAGTGATTGCTAAAGTCACCAAGAAAAATCCGCTGGGTTTACAGGTCACCTCAGTAATTGGTGCCAACAACAAATTCGGCGTTGAAGGGTTTGTCAAACCCAATGGCGACATGCCGGACGAAGTACACCAGGCAATGAAGTTTTTAGGCAACCCAGACAAGCAAGGCCGTTTCCCGCTTAAGTTTTAATTTGTTTGTGGGAAAGCCATCTCGCCACGAGGCGATGACCACAGACCTGAAAATACCTCTTTGGTTTTGGTTTGGAGTCGGTGGGTGGCTTGACGCTCACTTAGGCTCTGTGCAGGATGGTTCGACCTTTCAATAAAGTCTGATTGGTTGGAATGGTTACATAAAGAGAGAGTGAAGGTTGTTATCAGGACGTCGATATCACTATTGTGCCCACCGTTTTTCTCTGGTTATTCTCCAAACTGGCTGACGGGATAGCTCGTTATAAGCTTATTGTGGCAAGTTAAAATACTGTTGCAATATATCACAGTACATTTTCACCACCGCTTTATCGCCGTGTGACTTAATAAAATGATTAACCTTAGGACCTGAGTTAAGCTCAATCAAATGGCAATTATCTTGCTCATCGATAATAATATCCAGCGCAACAAACCTCAGGCCGGGCAGCGTGATAGCAGGCGTAAAAGCGTCGGTGAGTTTATTGGTCAATTGTTGATTGTCGGTTTCAATGGCTTTGCCATTATTGGTTTCCCAGTAGCGGGCACCAAATTCAACTTCACCAAAATACCGCTCATAGGATAATACCGGTTTGCCATCAAAAAAGATCACTCTGACTTCGAGTTGAGATTTAATGTACTGTTGAGCCAGCACAACGTAATCATACTCGGCTGAGTTTTTATCAAAAACAGTGTTGATTGCGGTAGTGACTTGTTCGCGGTTTTGACATAAAAAAACGTGAATGCCCAATGCGCCTCGGTTTTTTTTGATCACCATCGGGTAACTGAAGTTGCTCTCAATGGCACCGATAATGGCTTCTAACGATTTGTAAGTGACGTACTGCTGATACTCTGGCGAGGTGGTGTAGTCAAGAAAGCCCATGGTTTTGGGCATACTCACCTGGTCTTTTAACAGATCATACTGGTGCTCTTTATCTTTACAGATAGCCGCCATGGCCTCGGTGTTAAATGGGGTGCGGTTGAGTTGGAAGTAATGCTGCTCTTTGATCAGCAGGCAGTTTTGATTTTTGTCGATAAAACGGTAAGGCAGATTGTTTATCTGACAAGCTTTAACGAGCGAGCTGATGTTGGCTTCCACTGAAAAATCCTTTGGTATGCTGATTAAAATAAGGCATCATACTATTTACAGTAATTGTTTTGGATTTGCAACTACTGCTGTTTAACCATTGAGCACAGGGCTATTTGACATCCTATTCGCGAGGGTTACTTGCGCTTTGGTACTGATATAATCACAAGTGAACAGTTAATATTTTTGCCAGAGAAAATAGCGCTATATTCAAGTGATCTCGAAATATGAGGATCCGTATTTTGAGGTTACTTGGGTATACTAATCAATCGATAAGCTTAATATGAGAAGAAACTATGGCCACAAAAAACAACTCTCACGAGATCATTAGTCAGGCAGATTTGGACGACTTATTACATATCAATGAGTTTATTCATCAAGACGACAACGACTCGCTGATTTGCGAGCTTAAACAAGCCATCTTAGACTCGGGTAAACTGGAGTTGGGGCAGTGGGAGGCTTTACGGGCTCACCTGCGTGAAGTCGAAGAGCTTATTCCTCACATTGATTTGATTATTAAACTCAAGAAAGAACGAAATACCGATAAATCATTATCTGAGCCTAAAAAAGTGCCTCAGTGCCAAAGTTAACCTCAGCTGATAGGGGTTAAATAGTCGTACTGGTTTTTTCGCTGCTTTTCTCGTTTTGTTCTTGGTTATTTTGCTTATAGCTTTCAAGCTGACGAGACAAACGCAGCGGTGAACCAGTATGACGGCATAACCAATAATAAGCCGATGGCACCACAAATAACGTCATCACCGTTGCCACCGATACCCCGGTTAAAATCACCAGACCAATCACCATCCGACTTTCAGCGCCTGGGCCTGAGGCCATCACCAAGGGTAGCGAACTCATAATGGTGGTAAACGAAGTCATGATAATAGGCCGCAAGCGGTGAGTAGAGGCTTCAATCAGTGCTTGTTCAAACTCCTTGCCCGCATCACGTAATTGATTGGCAAATTCGACAATCAAAATGCCATTTTTAGCCGCCAGCCCAATCAACATGATAAGCCCAATCTGACTGTAGATATTAATCGACATCCCGGCAAAATATAAACCCGACAGCGCTCCCACCAATGCTAACGGCACCGCCAGCAGTATCACAAACGGGTGAATAAAACTTTCAAACTGGGCAGCCAGCACCAAATAGGTGATAAGTAACGCCAACACAAAAACAAACGCCATAGAGCTGCCGCTTTCAACCAGCATCTGTGATTGGCCTTTGTAGTCAACCAAGGCATTAGCGGGTAACTCTTGTTTAACCAAGGCGTTAAGTGAATCCAGTGCCTCACCGAGTGAAAACCCATCGGCCAGGTTGGCGCTGATGGTGATGCTACGGAGTCGGTTATAACGATTGAGTCTTGATGAGGTGGCATTTTCAGTGATTTTCATTAGATTCGATAGCGGAATAAGCTCAGCAGTAGTAGCCGAACGTACGTAGACGTTATCGATGGCGCTGGGGCTGCGGTAGTCAGACTTTTCACCTTCGAGTAACACATCGTACTCTTCGCCCCGGTCGATAAAAGTGGTGACCCGGCGGCTGCCTAACATGGTTTGCATGGTACGGCCTATTTCTGAGATAGAAACCCCCAAGTCAGCGGCGCGCTGGCGGTCAATTTCGACCATCAATTGCGGATAGGTTTCTTTGTAATCACTGTCGACACGAATAAAGCCGGGGTTTTGTTTGCTGTGCTCAATAATGATATCTCGCCAGCGGGCCAACTCTTCGTAAGTATTACCCTGCAACACAAACTGCACCGGTCGGCCTAGCCCTCGGCCACCGAGTCCACGACGCATGATCGCAAAAGCCCGTACATCTGAAATATCGCCAAGTTTGGGGCGCAACTCATCTAAAAAGGCAAAAGTATCGGTTTTTCGTTCACTCCAGTTTGCCATACCGACAATGGCTATACCGCCACGTCCGCCAAAGCCGGGCACCCGAACGATCACCCGATCAACCGTGCCGTCATCTAATGAGGGTTGCAGTATTTTCTCGATTTTTTCAATATTA
>JBLHHD010000143.1:0-6955 GCA_047614605.1 Alteromonadaceae bacterium | reverse complement strand
TAGCGGATTACGAGTTGTTTATTAAACAATATGCCAAGCACTTACAGGATATTGAAGGGCGCTGTTTTTATACCAAAAAGCTTGATATCAACGGGATTAACATCGGCATTGCCGGGTTTAACTCAGTGTGGTCATGTGCGGGGGAAGACGATGACAGGCACCTGTGGATGGCAGGACAATGGCAGTTTACCAAGGCCGAAAAAGCGTTGGCAGACCTAGATATCAAAATCGGTCTAATTCACCATCCGGTTGACTGGTTATGTCAGGCGGAGCGAGATTTAGCCAAAACCCGTTTAACCGGCAATTTTGACTTTTTACTCCATGGTCATACCCACAACACCTGGCTGGACGAAAACACAAACCTTATTACCGTCACTGCCGGGGCAACGGGGGCGAGTAACAAAGAAGAGTTCGGTTTTAATATCACCCAGCTCGATTTAGCCAAGGGTAAAGGTAAAACCCACCTTTTTACTTATTCGCCACAGCACGATAAATGGCTGACAGCCATTGACCCAGACCATGCCGATGACGGTATCTGGCGATTTAATTTAAAAGGATCGTTACACCTCAAACCCGCAGAGCAAGCGCCTGAGCCAGATCAGGTGGTGGAAAATACCGCCCAGCCTCAAAACCAGCCACAAACCAATACAGGTTCAATACCAGCAAAACAAACTTTGTATGGTCGCGATAAATTGCTCAAACAGGCTGAGCAATTGCTAAAACAAAACACCAGTTTATTGGTTTATGGAATGCGGGGAAATGGTAAGTCGGTGTTTATTGAAGAATTGAGCAAACGTGCGCCGTTAAAAGATAAAACCCTTATTAGGATAAAAATAAACGCGAATTCGAGCATCGAAAACATCTATCCACAACTGACATCTGCACTGGTTGACTCGCGCGAAAACCCTTTGACCCCAGAGGGTACCGAAAAACAAATGAAGCAAACGATTAGCGGCTTTATCCACCAACCCGCCGCACATTGCATTTGGTTCGAAAATGCCCATTTATTGTTTGTTAATGATGTTTTTAAAGACCCGGCGTTACGTTGCCTGTTAATGGCATTAAGAGATTTATTACCCCATTGGCACTGGCTATTCGAATTAAGAGAGCAACCGATAAAAGGACTGATAAGAGACAGTAAAGAATTAGCTATACCGGGTCTCGACCGACCCAGCTTAAAAGCCTTGTTGCGGGGCAATACCCCCGTAGGAGAAAAGCCGTGGGAATATAGCGGTAATGAAATACAGGTGATGTATCAATGGTTAGGTGTCAATCGTAGTAAACAAGCCCATCCTCTGGCTTGTGCTTTATTGGTGCAGGTTGCCATAGGGTTAAAGCAAACACCTTATGAGGTTTTACTACGCAGAAAAGATCACCTTAGCAAGCAAATTGATGATTTTTTGCTGCATGATTTATATCACCAAGTGCTTAGCTCAAAAGAGCAACAGCTGTTTAGCACATTGGCTTTATACCGTACTGCTATTCCGATTGATCATATTGAGCCCTTAGAAGAGGCCATGAACTTGGGGGATATTAGTAATGGTTTAACCAAACGGTTTTTACTCAGTATCGATCAAAAACACACTGAATATGACCTACATGGTTTTATCATCGAATGGCTACGGCACCAGCAAGGTTACCTGATGAATGAAGTTGCTTACGATGCATTAGAGCCGGGTTTTGACATTGCCCCTGAGGCGCAAGTGAGACAAGCGCATATTGCCAAATGCTGGATAGATTTAGTTAAAGGTAAAAAACGAGTGACCAGCCAAAATATTCTTCGTGGTAACGAAGGTTTATTTCACCTGATGGCGGCGGGTCAAACCGAAGGTTTAGATGAGGTGGCGGTTGATATGCTGGGCACTCATGCCGAAGCGGCATTTGAGCGGGTTGAAAAACGTTATCAACATGCTTACAAAAATAATGGCACGTTGGCAGAGCAACGAACGTTATTGACGTTTATGGTAAAACTCAAACCAGAAGAGCCTAAATATTTTCGCTTTTTAGCCAGTTGTATACGCAACGAATTTGGCTGGCAAGATAACAGAGTTTTGGTTAATTTCAAAAAAGCCCTTGATTTATCACCCGACAGACCAGAAAACTGGTCAAGTTATGGCAAAACCTGTTTAAAACAACATTTGGCGGCACAGTTTTTGGTTGAGTTGGCAGAGTATGAACAAAACTCACCATCAAAAGGTGGCATCAATGATTTTGTATTGTCGGTAAAAGCCGATTGCCTGCAAGCAACAGGGGGTGAAACTCAAGCCATGGCTTTACGCCAGCAGCAAATCAATGAGGGTAGCAAAGGCCCAGTGGTTTACGCCGACCAGGCAAAAGCTTATCTGGCACAAAACAACATAACCCAAGCGCTGGCGGTTATCGAATTGGCCGAAAAAAATGGAGCCAATAATGATTTTATCCAGAGCATTAAAGGCCGTATCTTAGCCCAATCAGGGGATATCGATGGAGCCATGGCTTTACGCCAGCAGCAAATCAATGAGGGTAGCAAAAACCCAGTGGTTTATGCCGACCAAGCACAGGCTTATCTGCAACAAAACAAGCCAAAACAAGCGCTGGCGGTTATCGAATTGGCCGAAAAAAATGGAGCCAGTAGTGATTTTACCCAGAATATTAAAAGCCGTATCTTGGCCCAATCAGGGGATATCGACGGAGCCATGGCTTTACGCCAGCAGCAAATTGATGAGGGTAGCAAAGACCCAGTGGTTTATGCCGACCAAGCACAGGCTTATCTGCAACAAAACAAGCCCAAACAAGGGCTGGCGGTTATCGAATTGGCCGAAAAAAACGGAGCCAATAATGATTTTACCCAGAACATCAAAGGCCGTATCTTGGCCCAATCAGGGAATATCGACGGAGCCATGGCTTTACGCCAGCAGCAAATTGATGAGGGTAGCAAAAATCCAGTGGTTTATGCCGACCAAGCACAGGCTTATCTGCAACAAAACAACCCGCAACAAGCGTTGGCGGTTATCGAATTGGCCGAAAAAAATGGAGCCAGTAGTGATTTTACCCAGAGCATCAAAGCTCAGGCTTTAGATAAGTTAGGTGAGACAGATCAGGCTATGGCTTTACGTCAGCAGTTTATTGATAAAGGTAGCAATAATCCTGCTTTTTATCATGCACAGGCGCAGAGGTGGCTGAAAAAAGACGAGTTAGAAAAAGCACAGGCGGTGATTCAGTTGGCTTATACCAATAACGCGACTAATGATTTTACAAAAAGTATTGAAAAGGCAATATCGAATCAAAAACAGTCGCTGACCCAAAGAGACCGCCGCCTCAGCAGGTCAGCTGATCACATCCAACATCAACACGCCAAAGATGAGTAAGGATGAAAAACATGACTTTTGAAAAAGTAACCGCCCTTGTGAACAACGTCACGGCTTTATTGCCCGATGCCTTGTTAAGTGCGCAAAAAACAGGCGTACAAGCAATCACCGTATCAGCCCATTTCACAGGAGCAGATCATGAATAATGACAACCCACTGGTCAAAGCGACCCCAGAGCTAACCTTAAACCAGATCATCAACACCTTGCAGTACGTCAGGCTCGCTCGACAAACTGACCGATGAAGAACAATCCGAAGTGTATATGAGCACCAGCCAAGCTGCCGGTTTGCGCAATATCATAGACTCCGTGGTTAACGCATCAGAGTTATGCGCCGGACAGTGCATCAAGCAGTGCATAAAACAGTGCATAAAACAGTGCAATCAATAATCGTTATTAATTTACCCTGTTAATAAAAAAGCCCATCATTTGATGGGCTTTTTTCATTTCAGGGTGGTTGACTTTCGATGATTAGATTTGGTACTGATGTCACGCCCCTGACTAAGGTTTTATACCAGCCTCTTTTAATCGTTTAAGCAGTGCTTCAACTTTAGCTTTTTCAACAGCGATCGCCTCTTCACTTTTGGCTTTTTCAACCGCGATCGCCTCATCACTTTTGGCTTTTTCAACCGCGATTGCTTCTTCACTTTTAGCTTTTTCGGTTGCTATTGTTAGGTTCGCTTCTTGAACTTGGCGTAGCGCTTTTTCTTTGAGCTTTCGCTCTGTCTCAAGTAATGCCTCGCGGGTGCGTTGATCACGGGCATAGTCTTCGCGGGCCTGGTAAAGGTGGTAATCTTGCTCTTTATCTGAGAATTGCTCTAAAACTTTCATGGCTTGGTGCATCTCCGGGCTGTCTAATGTTTTGGGTAACTGCTTCCAATGCTTGCCTTCTTTAAAAAAATACGGCCAATAATCTTGTGATTGTAAAGTACCTGTACTGGGCTTACGCCACTTCTTTAATTCTAGCAGATGTATACTGCATTGATCAGTTAATAATGTTTGGTTAGCGACATCGTATAGCTCAAAATGGTGATGAAAAGCGGGTGATTGGGTAATGACATTTTCAGTTAATAACCAAATTGACACCAATGGTTGCAATATATCAACGTTATCACCTTTTTTTAGCTGCGACTGATAAAGTCGACTCCACGAATAAATGACCCTTTTGTGCAGGTAAACCGGGCTGCTGAGTTGAACTTCTATTTGGTAATGTCGGTTAGCTTCGTCTACAACCCTGATATCAACAATTGATAATTTGTCGGTTATAAACTCTCGTTCATTATAGGGATTGAGTATAGTGACTTCTATTATTGGGGAGGCTGGCTGTAATATTGTATTTAGGAAGTTGTGTAACAGATGAGAATTTTCGGGTGATCCTAAAATAGCTTTAAAAACACAGTCAATGGTGGGATCGATATAATGTTTCATTAGTTGTCCCTCAGTCTTTGGCTGGTTAAAATAATAGTGTTTATATACCCAGTATCGTTTGGGTTGGACAATAAATCAAATTAAATTGCATTTTTTTTATGCTTTAAATTGAATTGGCGAATTAATGTAATTACAAACCCCAGCACCGATATTCTGAATAAAAATTTGCTATTTGCCTTTGAGGGTCAACACTTAACTAACATCGAAAAATAAATTATATGTCAGGGTCTCTCATCTATGGATCAATTGCCTTCCAACGAAGCATTGGCGCTTTTGGTCGAACAAAAAGGCCATCAAGGGGCTGCCTGGTATGCCTTGCGTAATGGGTTGCGATCCATTGCTTATTTAGGTAACTCACCGGTTAAAGTGATGTGGCCTAATCAGTATTTGTGGTATACCTTTTCGATAATACGAGGCAATGTACTGGCATTTTTATGGTTAAACGATGCTTTTAAACAACCTGGCGGTACTAATCTGGTTGTTGAGCCACTTGACTGGTGTAGTGATATCAGCCAAGACGTAATTGAATTTATTGGTGGTGATTTATCTTACATTGCTGTTGATATAGCCGAGCTTGGCGAGGAGCAAGATAGCACAGCCTTAAATATTGCCGCCAATGTGGCTGCTGCGGCTGCCTGTGCGGCATCTCTTGCTAATGACACACTCAATGAACGGGGTATTGTGAATAGTATGCCTCAAGGCGATAACGTTATTGATACCCTGGGAGCTGTTGGCGACTACTATTACTTAACGAAATTTGCCGATCAATTAAACGAGTTTGCTCAGCAACCCCTTTGGCTGGATGCAAACGAGCCAGCTATTTACTCAGGCACAGACTCAAACACCCAAGCACTGAAACAAGCATTGATTAACGACTTAAACAGCATTAGTTTAGATTTTATTGCTGATGATCTAAACAAGTTATGGGCGGGTGAGCACCCCGGCGAACATCTTAACAACTACCTCAAAGAAATCAGTGAAGCTGAGCTGCAAAGTGCCGACGATTTAAGACAACTCATTCACGGGCAAGCACAAACCGAGGATAATTACGCCGTCAGAGCGTTATTGATAGGACCCGGTGGTGCCGGTAAAACGACATTATCGCAACTGCTATCTAAAGGTAAAGCCACGGGTAGTGCTAAGCCAACGCTGGGCATTAATTACCAAAACCATCAGGCGCTGGATTTGTCAGTTCATCATAATTTAATCAGTGATGGCGAGCATAAAAGCCGCCTGGATAAATTACAGCTGTATTTGTGGGATTTTGGCGGACAAGCGATTTTTCATAGTTTGCACAATGCCTTTATGCATGAAAACTGTGTCTACATTTTAGTGGTTGACAGCCGTCACGAGCAAGCCCCGGATGAATGGTTGCATCAAATTGCTCAGGTGACACATAACCGGGGCAAAGTATTACTGGTCACCAACTGGTTTGATGGTATTAATAAACCGCAAAATCGTCAGCGTTTAATCAGGCAGTTTCCTCAATTGCTAAATGACCACAGCTTTTATGATTTTAGCTGCATTTCGCCCCAAGGTGGCGGATTTTGTGACTTTCTAAATCAATTAATTGGCGAGTGTCTGCACAGCCAACGGCAGATATTCAAGCAAACTTCACAGGCAATAGGGCTGGTACAGGCGCGGTTTGAAAATACGCGCTTTATTAGCAACCATCAATTAACCCGTTTACTACGACAACAGTTTGGTGATGCCAGTCATGACGAAGTTGACGGACTACGCCTCAAGTTACACGAATTTGGCCGCTTTATTAGCGTCGATTGCGACAATCAGCAGCTTTGCTTAAAACCCGAATGGGTGATTGATAAGGCTTATCAGCTGCTATATGACCAGCGGGTGCAATTGCAAAAAGGGCAAATTGTGCTGGATGATGCGATGGCTGTTATTGAACAGACTGAGCAAGATAAAACCCAGCAATTAGGGCACAAAGTGCTGGGGTTTATGGTGCAGCAAAAGGTGTGTATTGCACTTGAAGATGATGAAGACAACTATCATGCCCCGCAACGTTATTTTTTGCCCGATGCCGCGCCGGTTAATGAGCCTTTGCTGGTGCAGCAGTTGCTAAAGGGTAGTAGTTTGCGTTTGTCGATGTTTTACGAGTTACCTTATTTGCCAATTGGTTTGCGGGGTAAGCTGGTGAGTCAGTTAATGCAAAATCATTATG
>JBLHHD010000142.1:0-6978 GCA_047614605.1 Alteromonadaceae bacterium | reverse complement strand
GAGGCGCGAGAAAAAACTCAGTTTAATGGTGATTTTGTAATGGGCATAAGCGGCGGCATACACCTTTTCGACCAAAGGCACATCAACATAAATCAGCCCTTCAACACCGAGCTTGTCGGCTAACTCTGCCGGATCATAACTGCTGAGCTCGTGACCATCAGCTTGCGCCAGCTGAGCAAGTCTGCGGTCGATATCAAAGGGTTTTAGTAATTCGAAATTTTTTGAGCTGAGGTTATTGTGAATAACGGTGCGAATATCGTCTCTTTCCATATCATCACCTTGCCCGGCGGCAGGTAACACCGCAATACGCCGGGGTACACCCTCTTCGCCTTCGGTGCGTCCGTCAAGCGACAATAAACCAATCGCGTCACCAATGCTTTTAAGCAGTGACCCTTCTTTTTTATCTTTCTTTTTATATTTAGTGTCGGCTGATTCAGGCTCTGGGATAGGGGGTAATTCGAGCTTTTTTTCGCTGTTGGTGGTTTGGGGCTCGCTATCATCGCCCACCGTCACGCCCCCATCGGACGTGAGCAAGTTTGTTGTACTGACGGCAAAAGCCGCCGTACTAATGATCGTACTAACAACGAGACTGACAATAGCTATCGTGATGATTGCTGTGGTCCTTGCCAACCTCAGTTGTACGGTTTTAAACACTCTGCCCCTCCGTTGCTGCTATCAGGCTTTGCTCTATTCGCTCAAACGTGCTGCCACTGCGTACTCGCGCAAGGTTTGTTCTAATGTGGCCGTATCCTTGCTTTTTGACTGTGACATCACCAACGCTTTGGCTAACGCTTCACTGGCGGCAACAAAATTGCGCTCATCAAACAGTTTTTCACCCAGACGCTGGTATTCGATTTCTGGATCTTTAAGTAACTCAACCACTTTGGCACCGATACGTTTAGACAAGGTGACGGCTAATTCTGAGAGCAATTCGGTATTAGACGGTAACGAAGCAATTTTAAACGGTGAGCTAAACTCTCCCAGCTGAACCCCATCAGCGCCTTCATCGGCCACTTCTTTCTTCTCTAATACTGAGTCGGCAAACAAAACGCTGGCCGAGGTGGCATCAACCACCCGGTATGAGATACTCAATATCGCCACTTTGCGAATATACGTTACGTTAATGCCAATATCTTCTTTTTTCTCAATGACTTTGGTGCGACTTGGCTTAGGTATCCGGCTACGCTCGCTGGATGACATTTCTTCCCACAGCGGGTATTCAGGGTTATTCACTGTGTTACGTTCAGTCACCACCCGCTGCACTTTACGCCCTTTGCTTTCATTGGTTTCAACGTTTGCTTCAAGTACAGTGCCCTGGATTAGTAAATCGGCTGAGTCAATTTGCACCCCGGAGCCTTGTTGCAACGCATTAATCTCTTGCTCTTTGAGCACCGCACCCAAATGCTCTCGCTCAACCACTCTGACATCATTAGGCAAGGTATCAAAAACATACTGGGTGATTTTTGATGAGATTGAACGACCAATTGAGCGCACATTATCTTCACCATTAAAGGCGGTGGTGCTGACCCTTTTTACCGCATTGTTCATCACATTGTCGTATGACAGCCGTTGGTTAGTTTCAAGGTCTGGAAAGTGCGGTCTTAAGGCTTCAATCACGTATAAATAACCCATTGCCAAACCGTAGGATTTTTTGTTGTTGGACTCTTCATAGCGCTCGTAAATAAAGTCGATGAAATCTGATTCTTGGGTGACCTCTGTTCCCTGGATACCAAATAATGATTTAACGCTGCGGGCTTGGGTAAACAAACGATAAGCACTGGCGAGGTCTTCTTCCCCGGTGGCATCAACCCCCATGGTAATGTAATAATTTGCCAATTCCATGGCATAAGGCATGATATTGCCCTTTTGATCGGCAAAATAAGGACCTTTGGCTAACAGGGCTAACATTTCATGGGCTTTGGCGGTTTCACCGTCAGTGACATAACGAATAAAGGTTTCTTGTAATGCGGTATTTTCAAGATCACCCAGTTTACTGCTCACATCCCGGTAATCCGGTGCCACATTAACCAGTCGTTTAAGCTGGGTTATTGCCTGAGTAAAGTCTTTTCGAACGACTAGCTGATCGATATGATCGTAGGCATCTGAGAGTAATTGCTCTTCAAATTGCGCCAATTCGGCTTGTCTGGCAGAGCCGTGTAATGCCTTTAACATGCTCAGCTGGGCATATTTTTGCTCGACAAGTTGAGGTTCAATCACATCAAAGCGGGCCTGACTGATGGTGATAGCTTTAGTGGTTGTGGTTTCTTCTTTGCTCAGTAAGTCGCTGATATTTTGGTATTGCACCGAGTCCCAGCCCTGAATTGAAGCGCTTTTACCCGATTGCTCATGGATCACCGACAGCGGTACTTCATTGCTTGGCAGACGGTTGTCGTTGAGGATAGCGGAGATTTTTTGTGCGGCTTGCCCTGCCAGCCGCCCCCCTATTTTTCGTAAGTAAGTGGCTTTATCAGTGCCATTAAGTGACTGACCTAAACCCTGGCCGTTACGTACCTGGGCATAAAGCGATTGTAAAGTGCCGTTTCTTTCTGCCGACAGAATATCAGACTCTGATATCATCGGTTCAGTTGTGCCACAGCTGGCTATCACTAACACAGCGGAGACAATCAACGCATAACGCCTGAGATTGTTTATTATCATAAACCTATCCATAACCTACCCATAACTATAAAAAAGAATTTGTTACTGCTCTGATTTAAGTTTAAACCCTATTTTTCAATTAAGGTGAATATTTTTTATGGGTTATTTTAACGCAGGTTTTAGGGCGGTGATGTAAACATCGAAGCGGTTCTTTTTGGTGGCTATGACCATGGTTGGTGGCTTATCTGCCATTGGCTCAGCGTAGTCAGGACGTTTGACGACCACTCGCTTGTCAGCCAGTTGCAAAGCAGGCTCCAGCAAAGTGGACGCATCTAAATCAGCCCCTACCAATGACTGAAAAGTACGCATGTCTTTTTTAACCAGAGCCGATTTTTCACGGTGGGGATACATGGGATCAAGATAAACTACGTTAACTTTTTGGCCATTCGCAGCCAACAACTCACTGATATGCGAGTATTGGCTTAAAATCATTCGCTGTTGCATCCACTGACCTATGTCGGGGTCTTGATAAGCCCGCTCTAGCCCGTCAGCCAACAACGCAGCAACTACCGGATGACGCTCAACCAAAGTGACCTCACAGCCCAGACTCGCCAGCACAAATGCATCTTTACCGAGCCCTGCTGTACCATCAATTACGGTGGGTAAATAACCCGATTTTAATCCGGCAGCTTTGGCAATTGACTGACCTTTACCGCCACCAAACTTGCGCCGATGGGCATTGGCTCCACTGACAAAGTCAACCATAATTGGTTTTTGTTTAGCTTCGTCATGGTTAAACAGTTGCAACCCGGTATCATCCAAAAGCAACTCAAAACCCTGGGTTGCATGAGTGTCAGTCAAAACAAAACCATACTCGCTGCTCAGTTGCTTAGCCTTAGCCAGCAAATGAACAGCACTGACAAGCAGTGGAATATCAACAGACATTAGTGCTTATTCTGCATCAATACCGCTATGACGCAGCAATGGCTCAATGGACGGCTCGCGGCCACGGAAGGCTTTAAACAAGTCCATTGGTTCTTCTGAGCCGCCTTTTTCAAGGATGTTATGCAAAAAGTCAGCGCCGGTTTTAGGATTGAAAATACCCTCTTCTTCAAACCGTGAAAAGGCGTCACTTGATAACACTTCTGCCCACTTGTAGCTGTAGTAACCCGCCGAATAACCGCCCGAGAAAATATGACTAAAGCCATTTTGAAAACGATTAAACGCCGGTGGTATATGGACTGAAACTTCGGCCCTGACCTCATCAAGAATTTGCTGGATAGACGCTGAGTCCTTATCCTTGATCTCGCTATGAATACGCAAATCAAAGATCGAAAACTCCAGCTGACGCATCATCATCATTGCCGACTGGAAATTACGGGCTGCCAGCATTTTATCAAGCATGTCCTGTGGTAATGGCTCATTGGTTTCGTAATGACCCGACAGATAAGCTAATGCTTGTGGCTGCCAGCACCAGTTTTCTAAAAACTGGCTGGGTAACTCAACCGCATCCCAAGGTACACCGTTAATCCCAGACACCGCAGCTTCAACACCTTTGGTCAGCATATGATGAATACCATGACCAAATTCGTGGAATAAAGTGACCACTTCATCATGGGTAAACAAGGCGGGTTTGCCACCAATCGGTTTATTGAAGTTACAAGTCAGATAAGCTACCGGGTATTGTAGTTCGCCCTGATCATTAATCCGCCGTGCCACACAATCATCCATCCAGGCACCACCGCGTTTTTTCTCACGGGCATACAAATCAAAATAGAAGCTGCCGCGAAGTTCGTTGTCCCCGTCAAAAATATCAAAGAAACGGACGTTTTCGTGCCAGGTTTCTACCCCACTGCGTTCAGTTACTGTGATATTAAAAACCCGCTTAACCGTTTCGAACAGACCCGATATGACTTTTTCTTCGGGGAAGTACGGACGTAACAGCTCATCTGAAATCGAATATTTTTGCTGCTTGAGTTTTTCGCTGTAATAACCGACATCCCAGGACTGTAAGTCCTCAGCGCCATACTGTGTTTTGGCAAAGTGGGCAACCTCAAAAAAGTCAGCTTTAGCCTGAGCTTTGGATTTATCACCCAAGTCATGTAAAAACGTTAGTACCTGTTCGCTTGATTCCGCCATTTTGGTTGACAGCGATTTTTCGGTGTAATTGTTAAACCCCAGGATACTCGCTACTTCGGCTTTAAGTGCCAAGGTTTCGTTCATAATCTCGCTGTTATCCCACTCACCCGCATTAGGTCCCTGATCAGACGCTCTGGTGCTATAAGCTGTATAAACTTCTTCTCTAAATGCGCGGTTATCACTATAGATGATCACCGGATAATAACTGGGGAAATCAAGGGTAAACAACCAGCCTTGCTGATCTTTGCTTTGTGCTGTTTCTTTAGCTGCGGCAACAGCTGATTCAGGCAGTCCGGCCAACTCACTTTCATCAGTAATAAGCTTGCTCCAGGCCAATGTCGCATCCATCACGTGATTACTGTATTTGGATGATAAGTCAGATAAACGCGCCTGGATTTCTCCATAACGCAGTTTCTTATCCTCGGATAAGCCAATGCCACTTAATTTAAAATCTCGCAGAGTATTATCAATCACTTTTTTGCGTTCGGTGCTTAGGCTCTTGTACTCATCACTGTCTGCCAGTGATTGATAGGCATCAAACAACGCTTCATTTTGCCCCACAAAGGTGCCGTACTCAGAGATAATTGGCAAACAGGATTCATAGGCTTCGCGTAATTCATCCGAATTTTGCACCGAATTAAGGTGTGATACCGGCGACCATAAACGACCAAAAACATCATCTCGTTCGTCCAGTGGTACCACCAGGTTATCCCAGTGATAACCGTCTTTAATTGCCAGCGTTTGTTCAATGGTTTCGCGGCAACGAGCAATCGCTTCTTCTACAGCCGGTTTAACATGTTCTGGGGAAATTTTTGAAAACTCGGGTAAAGTCTTCAGGTCCAATAAAGGGTTCATTAGGATTAACCTGTGAAAATAAAGTAATGAGTTGATTATGCGGGCTATTAATCCAAATGCAAGGGTGCGCTGACGTTATAAAGGCTAGCGGAATAAAGCTTATTCAACGAGTCCGGGGCGGCGAATATTAAACAACTAACAATTGCGTTTAATTCATCCGCTTGGGCGGCTTCTCAGGCAATCGTGATATTTTTACGCCCATTTTACGCCCAGTAGGCAAACCTGTTGAAAACTTTGACTATACTTGAGTCTAAGTATAAAAAGCACCCGGTAAAGTGCTGTAAATAAAGAAGAGTTTACATGTCGATTCGAATAAAAGTCGCCACCACCGCCAAAGAATTAAAAGATGTTTATCGCCTGCGTCATGCGGTTTACGTTGGATCCGAGGGCCGATTTGCCGATCTCAAAGGTGACCTCATCATGGACTACTTTGACGCAGTACCCAATGTCGCTTGTGTCATTGCTTATGAAGGTGATACCCCCGTGGGCACCATGCGAGTCAATCAGGACACTGATGTTAAACTACCTGCCGACGAAACTTACGATTTTAGTCCCTTTCGTGCCAAAGTCGCCGCACAAGCACAAGCCGAAGGTTTACCCACACCATTGTTTGTCAGCGCCGGAATGCTCGCCATAGCCAAACCCTGGCGTAATCGTCGGGATGTTTTTCGGGCGCTGTTTAAATTAGGTTGTGATGTGGCTTTTTCGTGGAAGGCCACTCATATTATTGCCACCGTCAGCATCCAGTCAGCCAGCATTTATCGCCGTTTAGGGTTTGAAGCTATGGAAGAAAAGGTCTGGTATGAAGAAGCTGGCGAAGATATCGTACCAATGGCCAGCGATCTGGCCCGGGTTTACCAATGGGCTTTTGGCTCATTAGCCAAACAGCGCGAATTACTGACTCGTTTTTCTGGTTGCTTTGAATACCTGCTCGCCAGCGTCGACAGCCCCATTTTCAGCGAAGGTGACATCGGCCAAGAGGCTTATTTGATATCCAAAGGTACCGTTAACATTTCTCAACAAGACTCGGCTACAGGCGAATCGTTTAGCTTAGCCACATTAGGGGCAGGCGATATGTTTGGCGAGCTTTCCCTGATAGATGCCCAAACACGCTCAGCCAGCGCCAATGCCACCCGTAATACCGAGTTAATCGTGCTCAGCCGGGAGATTTTTTGGCAAAAAGCCCACCAAGACACCGATTATCTCCAAAGTCTGTTGCGATTTTTAAGTCAACGTATCAGGGCAATCGATCAGCAAGCGTTTATTTATGCCCACGGCAGCGTCGACAAACGGCTTAATTTCTTTCTCAACAAAGTAAAAAATGATGCGTTACCATCCGTCAAAGAGCCAAACAAGCGGGTAGCAAAAATCACCGTGGCCTCATTT
>JBLHHD010000141.1:0-6985 GCA_047614605.1 Alteromonadaceae bacterium | reverse complement strand
GCTTTTCAGGCATTACACCTGAGTGTGGCGGGTAAAAGAACTCGCTCTGATCATTCGTGGCAATTGCAGCAAGAAGCGGTTAACAATGATGCGGGGTTTATGGTTTTTGCTTATGACGATACTGACGAGTTAATTGGCGCGGCACTTTTTAACTGCACCCATTATATGGCAAGTTATGCGGTTGGTGCGTATAACCGGGAGTTATTTGACTTACCTATCAGCCATATCATCCACTACCGGGCAATCGAAACGATGAAAAGCCGGGGGTTGAGTTGGTATTACATTGGTGCCCGATGTAACAAAAACGAATGGATGAAACCCACCGATAAAGAATGGCAAATTGGCCATTTTAAAGAAGGGTTTTCAACCCATTCGTTTTTTAATCTACGGATGTGTCACGACTTGATAAATATCTCCTGAAACATCTTCACCACCTTTTCTACCGTTGATTTTTTTACATGACGTTCATCCTCAGCCCAGGGTTCCTTGATACAGTCGGTCACCATTTCATAACTGGGCAAATAATACATATCCGGATTGTTGTTCACCAACTCATCGGCAGCCACTCTTAGCACCGCTTTTGAATGGGCATTAGCGGTGATCACATGATGTTCATCAGCACGACCTGTAGCCATAAATGGCACTGGCGAGACGCTGATGATCAGCTTTAGACGAGGGTTATGCTGTTTAACGATATCGAAAAAGGCTTGAACATTGTCGACATTCTCCTGCACTGTCAAGGTTTTGTGTTTTACCAGCGGATAAATATTAGGCCGTGGCATTCGCGACATTACCGAACCGTCCCTGAATTCCCAGCATTCATTAAGCCCTAAGGTAATAATAAATACCTCGACCTGCTCAAGGGCACTGCGGGTAGCTGCCAGATGACTTTCATAATCGTTCACATAAGCTTCGTGAGTCATAAACATCACATTTTCGCGATAAGGGTCGACCCAGCTGCCATCGAGTTGTTGAAACAACAATTGCTTGGTGGGTTTTGTCTCAAAGGCCCGCTCAGCTAGTTGGCGAAAACTTGGGGTGTTAAAAATAATGCCGTAGTTAGCGCACGAAATGGCATATTCATCACCCGGGTGATAATTATCAATGATCAAGCCTGAGGAGGGGTCATCGTTGCGTTCGGTGATAATGTAATTATGGCCGGTCTCTTGAAACACCATCGCAATTTCCTGAGCAAAACAACTGCCAGCAGAGCCAATAGCAGTATCGATGTCCATGATTGGATATTTCTTCACATAAGGCACTGTTTCGTACTTGGTCCCAGGGTGGGTGGCATGATTGGGAATAGGCCAGTAAATCCCTGTTTTGGCTGGTTTGTTATCTTGATTATAACGACCAAGGCTGTCTTTTAATTCCAGCTCGTAAGTGGCCACCTGGGCTAAATTACGAATGTTTTCAATGCCCAGCTCACCTTCCCAGTTTATGCTGCCTTTAAAGGACATTTTTAATGTATCAAGCAGGGCTGCGGTGGTATTTAAGTGTTCGAGCTTAGGGTCTGCCTCGATTAGCCGGGTAAACATGATGTCGGCAAAGCGGTGATCGGCATACATATTGTGTAGCCACAAATTGAGCTGCTCGGGCGAAGTAATTTCGCCTGCGGCAGGGATCATCACCCAGTCGGTGACTTCACCGGGTTTGCGGGCTAAATACGACAGCAACTTAGTGGCCGGACCTTCAAAGTCAATCCAATGGGTATGACTGTACAACACCTTGTCCTTGGTAAATTTCCAGGGATAGGGTGAAGGGATAAAACACAACTGCAATACATGCTGGCTGGTAAGCTCTGGGGACTTATGGCTATAAGCAACCTGATTGGGGTTAAACAGCAAGGCATCACCGGTTTTGATGTTTTCGTGCATCAGCGGGGTTAAGTTGATGCCGTTTAAGTCACATAACGGTCCGATATCGGTTGGGTTTGCCTCAATGTCAGCAAAAATATAACCGACCTCTTTAAGCCGATCGGTGGTGGCCTTATCAACAAAGCGGGTATTGCCCTGATGCTGCTCATAACCGTTAAGAAAAATTTGCATGGTTAGCTGTTTTTCGGGGCCTTTATCACATTGCCAGTGACCGTTTTGCTGACCCGCTTGCTGATCTTCGGTGGTGTAGGTAAACCACAGCAAGGTGTATTCACTATTAAAATAAGAGCATAACTGAGCGTCGATATCATCAGATAAAATCAGCGGTAACAAAGAGTTAATAAAATCAGGGTGATAAATCGCTTCTCTGGATTTTTTTGCTTCTTTGATAAAGTAATCGCACAAATCTGCCGGGATCACATGTTTTAAGCGTTGCTGATGGGTGTGCTCAAACTCACTTTTATGAACTCTATCATGGCGCTCAAAACGCTGCTGGCAAACCTTATTGAGTTCGCTATAGCGATGTTTAGTCTCAAAAAAGTAATTTAATGCCTGATGGGCCTTGGGAATAAGTTGATAGGCTTTACCTTCAATGGTCTGGGTCACTTCATCAATACGCTGATGCAGTTTTATTTTGCTGGATTTCATTATTATTGTGTCTCCGACGGTTTGATAAATATCTCTTTAAACATTTCGACAACCTTCTCAACCGTTGCTGGTTTAACATGGCGGTGATCGTCACCCCAGGCATCTTTGATACATTCCATCACCAACTCATAACTGGGCAGGTAATAGATATCTGGGTTACTTTCTACCAACGTTTGTGCCGCGACTCTGAGCACCGATTTTGAATGGGTATTGGCACTGATAATATGGTGTTCTTTGGCTCTGCCCGTGGCTAAAAATGGAATTGGTGACACACTGATGATCAGTTTAAAGTGGGGGTTATGTTGTTTAACAATATTAAAAAAGGTTTGAATATTGTCGACATTTTCCTGGACTGTCAGCGTTTTGTGCTTAACCAGCGGATACATGTTATCCCGAGGGTTACGTGACATTACAGTACCATCTCTGAACTCCCAGCATTCATTTAACCCCAGGGTAATAATAAACACCTCACATTGTTCCAGCGATTTGCGACAGGCAGCAATATGCTGTTCATAATCATTTACGTAGGCTTCATGGGAATAAAATAAGACATTCTCGCGATAGGGGTCCACCCAACCCCCACTGGGCTGCTGAAAGATGATTTGCGGCGTGGGCTTAAGATTAAAAGCCCGCTCAGCGAGTTGCCTGAAACTGGGGGTATTAAACAAAATGCCATAGTTGGCACAAAAACGCGCGTGTTTATCGCCAGGGGTATAACCGTCAATTGCCAGCCCAGAGGACACATCGTCGTTGCGTTCGGTGATCACGTAGTTATAGCCTTTCTCCTGAAATACCCGGGCAATTTCAAAAGCAAAGCAACTACCAGCAGAGCCAATTGGGGTTTTCATATCCATGATCGGGTGTTTGACCATATAAGGCAGGGTTTCATATTTGGATGACGGTTTGTCCGGGTGCACAGGCGAAGGCCAAAATATCCCGCTGCTACGGGCTTTGTCCTTAGTCGCGTAGCGATTGATACTGTCTTTAAATTCAGCCTCATATTTGGCTAACTGCAACAGGTTATTCATGTTCTGTACACCGAGCGAGCCATTCCAGTTGACACTGCCCTTAAAAGACCCTTTTAGAGTCTCAATCAATGCCGTTATCGTGTTGATATGCTGCAACTTAGGGTCGGCTTCTATCAGCCGAAAATACATTAAATGGGCAAACACGCCAGTGGGAAAAATGTTATTTAATAAAAATTTCAACTGCGGGGCCGAAGTGATGACACCGTCGCTTGGGACTATTATGTACTCCCCGCTGGATTGTTTTTGTGCCTGCTGCTCTTGTTGTTGCACATGATTGAGCAAAGTGGTGGCAATTTTATCAAAATCCATACTGCGAATTGGCAGCACCTGCTCTTTGGTAAACTGCCAGTGATAAGGAGAAGGCAAAAAACACAGCTGTAGAACATGACGAGTGCCTGTCACCGGAATTTTACCCCGATGGGCGATTAATGTCGGGTTAAACAACAGCCCGTCACCGGCTTCGATAGCTTCATACATCACCTCATCAAGGTTGAGATTTTTTGCCTTGGCAAGCCCGCTAAGGTCATTCGTTCGAGCATCGACATTACCGTAAATATAACCGACATCTTTAAGCTGCTGGGTACTGGTTTTTTCCATAAACTTGGTATTGCCCAAGTGATCCTCGTACTTATTAAGATAAATAAGGAGTTTTACATAGTTCTGCGGAGCGCCATCGCAGTGCCACAGATTAGAGACTGAATCGACCGTCTTATCAGTTTGGAGGTACGAATACCAGAACATGGTATATTCACTGCGAAAATAAGAGCACAGCAGCGAGTCGATTTCATCCGTTAAAATCAGCGGCAATAACGAGGTCATTAAATTACTGTGATACATCGCTGTTGGATCAGTTTTGGCCTGATTGATAAACATTTCACACAGGTCTTTGGGTAACACCCCTTTTAGCAGCATATGTAACTTGTCGTTAAACTCAGTCTCACGCAGTACTTCGGGGCGTTTAAATTGCGCTTGGCAGACTTGATTAAGTTGCTTATAACCATATTTATTTTCATTAAGGTTAACCATGGTGTACTGAGCGTCGGGAACCAAACAGAAGGTCTGCCCTTCAATTTGCTCAACAAACTCATCGATTTCGGGTTGTTGATCAAAACTTACTTTACGCACTTGCATCAGCCAGTTACTCCGGTTTTGATAAATATTTGTTTGAACATTTCAACCACTTGCTCAACCGTTGTAGGTTTAACGTGGCGGTCATCCGCCCCCCAAGCATCTTCAATGCATTCGGTGACCAGTTCGTAACTGGGCAGGTAATACATATGTTCATTGTTGTGAGTTAACGCTTCTGCCGCCACCCTCAGCACCGCTTTTGAGTGAGTATTAGCGGCAATAATATGCTGTTCTTTGGCCTTGCCTGTGGCTAAAAATGGAATGGGTGAAACGGAGATGATCAGCTTAAAATTGGGGTTATGCTGCCTGACAATATCATAGAATATCTGAATATTGTCGACATTTTCTTCTACCGTCAGGGTCTTGTGTTTAACCAGTGGATACATGTTACTGCGAGGGTTACGCGACATGACAGTACCGTCCCTGAACTCCCAGCATTCATTTAACCCCAAAGTAATAATAAACACTTCAACCTCTTCCAGGGACTTTCGGCAAGCCGCGATATGTCGGTCATAATCATCAAGATAAGCCTGATGAGAATAAAACAGCACGTTCTCGCGATAAGGGTCAAGCCAACCACCATCGGCTTGTTGAAAAAGGATTTGCCGGGTCGGTTTAATCGCAAAAGCTCGCTCAGCCATTTGCCTGAAACTGGGGGTATTAAATAAAATACCGTAGTTGGCACAAAATTTAGCGTACTTGTCACCCGGATTATAACCATCTATCAACATGCCTGAGTTGGGATCATCATTTCTTTCAGTGATCACATAGTTATAGCCTTTTTCCTGAAACACTCGGGCAATTTCAAAGGCAAAACAACTCCCTGCCGAACCGATGGGGGTGTTCATATCCATGATTGGGTATTTTTGTACATAAGGCAGCAGATTAAATTTTGATGCGGGTTTGTCGGGATGAACCGGAGAGGGCCAAAATACCGCTGTAGGGTCTGGTTTATCTTTGGCTGCGTAACGGCCTACACTGTCTCTGATCTCTTCTTCGTAGTTTGCCAGCTGAACCAGGTTTTGGATATTCTCAACACCCAGCTCACCATCCCAGTTGACGCTGCCTTCAAATGAGCGTTTTAAAGCCATGAGTAGCTTGTCAAGGCTGCCCACATGTTGTAATCCGGGGTCAGCTTCAATCAGCCGGGTGTACATCAGTCCGGCAAAATTGCCTTTGGGAAAGATATTACGCAGCAACAGATGAAGCTGAAAAGGTGATCTGATTGCACCATCAGCGGGTACTGTTATTCGGGCTCTGGTGTCAGAAGCCGCTTTATTGGCATAATTGAGCAAGGTTATAGGGGCACCTTCAAACTCCATACAGCGGGTTTGAGTATGCAATACCTTGTCTTTGGTGAATTGCCAGGGATAAGGCGACGGGATAAAACACAACTGCAACACATGACGGGTTCCAGTTTTTGGTATTTTGCCGATGTGGGCCAACTGCTGGGGGGCAAAGAGTAAGGCATCACCCGCTTCGATGTCTTCGTACATAATTTCGTTGAGCGGGATATTCTTGCCTCGCCCCAATGGTCCAAGTTCATCGGTGCGGGCTTTGATGCTGCCAAAAATATAACCCGCCTCTTTGAGTTTAGTCGTGGTAGGCTTATCGTAAAACTTGGTATTGCCCAGATGATCTTCGTAGCGGTTGAGGTATATCAACATTTTAAGGTGTTTTTCTGGACCGCCATCACAATGCCAGTGCGAAGAATAAGAGCGGCTTTCCCTGTCTGGGGTAGTTTCTAAATAAGAATACCAAAAAAGCGTATATTCACTTTGAAAAAAGGAGCATAACAAACTGTCTATTTCGTCGGTCAGTATCAGCGGCAATAACGAATTCATAAAATCGGCATGATACAAAGAGGCTTTATTGTCTACCGACTGCTGCATAAATATTTCACACAAGTCTTTGGGTAAGACACTTTTTAGGCGCATCAAACTGGTTTGATTAAATGTGGTTTCGCGTAACACCTCTTTGCGTTCAAACATCGCCCGACTGACTTTGTTTAATTTTTCATAACCAAACTTTTGCTCATACAATTGGGTCGCGGTGATATGAGACTCTGGGACCAGGCGATAAGTTTGCCCTTCATAGTCCTCTGTATATTCATCCATTTCAGGTTGTTGGTAAAAATTCACTTTAGTTGGAACCATAACTCATCTGCTCTTAGGGGTGACCCCATTGGTTTTGACTATTTGACGGTTAATCTGTATTACTCTAATTAAGCAAATACCATTCCTAAAATCCAGTAAAATTAGCTGGTTTGGGCAGTTTTTTAATGAATTTATGCGCTTAATCAAT
>JBLHHD010000140.1:0-6989 GCA_047614605.1 Alteromonadaceae bacterium | reverse complement strand
ATTTTTTGTTGATGGGTGCTTAAGCCGGATAAATCGGCCTTAAGGGTAACGGTTTTATAAATATCAAGGCGCTGTTCAAAACCGTTTTTTAATTGTAATGGCCCCTCTGCTTGGACTGACTTGGAGGAGGTTGTCGCTGAACCACAGCCTGCTAAATAAAGGGTGCTCGCCAGCGCCAGAGTGAGTTTACGAAGTTGCATATCAAACCTGTACTTGTTGTTTTAAGTGAAGGGGGGATTATATACTATAAAACAAAGCAAGACCCAAGGGGTATGCGGTTATTGATTTTGCGGATAAAGATTGATATTTGGGCAGATGAGTCTAATGTGCTTTATAAAGTGATGGAAAAAATGGCTCAGGATGAGCTTTTGGTAAAATCGTCGTCAATAGTGCTGTATTTCTATTGAAGTTAGATAATACTCAATGGAGTCGGGTTCGTGTTAATGGCCTGATTGGTTTACAAGAAACAACAAGTGTGTAAAGTACAAATTAGTGCTTTTATCAGCGCTTTGTTGAATAACAATAAATATAGGAAACACCATGTCCACAGAAAACGCCCTGTTAACCATACTCACTGAAAAAATCAGTAATGATACGGTCACGTTGCCGACACTGCCGGAGGTGGCGGTAAAAATACGTCGGGCTGCTGATGATCCAGATATTAACCTGGGTAGCATGGCTGATGTGATAGCTCAGGATCCGGCACTGTCGGCCCGTATTATGAAAGTGGCTAATAGTGCACTTATGGGTCGCAGTGTTAAAGTTGAGACCCTTAATCAGGCGGTCACCCGAATTGGTCTCAGGCAAATCAAAAACATAGCTACGGCAATGGCTATGGAGCAATTGTTCGTTTCCAGAAATGCTTTAATTAAGAGCTATTTATCTAAAGCCTGGGAAAAAACGGTGGATATATCGAGTGTTTCTATTGTTCTGATGCAGGGCTATTTGAAAAAAAATCGTCATGCCTCATTAAATGTCGATACCATCACCTTAGCTGCACTTATTCATAATATTGGCGTATTACCTATTTTAACAGAAGCGGAACGCCACGAGGATGTGTTTGCCAATCCGACATTTTTAGGTCATGCTATCAAAAAGCTAGCCGGGCGTATCGGCAGTACCATTATGAAAACCTGGGACTTTCCCGCCGATTTTGTTGAAGTAACCGAAAAATGGAGTGATTTTAGTTATCAGACTGAAAAGGCCGCTTATGTTGATTTTATCCGCATTGGGGCGATGCACTGTGGGGTGTTGAAAAATATCGAAAATAAAGATGCGTTGTTACAGGGGTTTGTTGATAAAGGGATTTTGCCAGACCGTGATTATTTGCAAAGTAACGAATTCATTGAACGTCAGGCTGCGGTTAAAGCGGCTTTTAGCTGAGGCTGGATTAGTGGTGAACAGAGCCGATGTTGTAACAACAAAATCCAGCGCTGTTCGGTTATTTTAACGGCTGAGGCTATTCACCGACTTCTTTGATGATATAAGGAATTAATTCTCCGAACTCAGCTGCCATCAAGGTAAAGTCAGCATCCATCTTAGCTAGTTTGTCATCGCTTGGGATATCATCGTTTTGTTCTTTAATCAATTCACCAAATTTAACCCGTTTGATTGAAATATCATCCTGAATAATAAATGAAACTCGCTCTTGCCACAGTAGGGCTAACTTGGTGACCTGCTTGCCAGTTTCCATATGACGAGTGATCTCATCTGCGGTCAGATCTTGTTGTTTTACCTTAACGACGGCACCGTCTTCTTCTGGTGACTTTAATTCGGCTTCCATCTCAAGGCTAAATTGGTCAGGTAATGCCTGGTCTTTTAACCAATGGGTTAGCAACAGCTCAATGGTGCCATCTTTACGGACTGGCTCAACAGGCAAAGTGCCAATGGCTTTGCGTAATAGCGACATAAAGTCATCGGCTTTGTTTTTACTGGAAACATTAATGAGTAGTAATTGATTGTTGGTATCGATATAACCACTGACATATGATGACTTGGTAAAAGCCTGAGGCAGTAGTGAATGAATGATATCTTCTTTAATTTGCTCTTTTTCTTTCTTTTTCACCGGGCGGCTTTCGGCCTTTTCAATATTGGCGACCTTTTCTTCGAGTAAGTCTTTGATCACGCTGGCGGGCAGAATTTTTTCTTCTTTTTTTGCACGCAAATAGATATTACCATTGGCTTCATGGGTATAACCGCTGGTATTATTACCAAGGGCTGAAGTCCAGCCAAACTTTGATAAATCAAGGGTACCACAGGGGGTGAATTTCAATTCATCGAGTGATTTTTCCAATTCTTCTTGGGAAGTCTCAAAAGGCTGGGTAAACTTGAAAAAGTAAATATTTGAAAACCACATAGGTTATATTTTTTCCTGTAAAAACGGTAGGGCGACATGATAACGAAGTTAATTGTATTAAGCATCTCAATTTTTGCCATTGCGCGTTTTTTGCCTGGCGTCAAACTAAAAAGCTTTTGGACCGCAATGGTCGTTGCGCTGGTTTACTCGCTGGTTAATTTCTTTTTGTATACCCTGCTGAGCTTTATCTCTTTGCCATTTATCGTGCTGACATTTGGCCTGTTTATTTTTGTCATTAATGCCTTTTTATTATGGCTGACAGATAAACTGATTGACGATTTTGCTATCGACAGTCTTAAAACCACTTTAATTGCAGCGGTGTTAATTACACTAATTAACACTGTGTTGAATTGGCTGCTCTAACCTACATGTAGTAGCCTAGATATCAGGCACGAATTGATGGCTGGGTTGAGCAAAACTGTTTTGTTTGGGGAAGAAAATAAGGTAGCTTAATCCTTTGCCTATGACGCTGTGTGCTTCAATGGTGCCATCAAGTGTCTGACGGACCAGGTTGTAGACGATATGCGTGCCTAGACCGCTACCACCCTGATCGCGTTTGGTAGTAAAAAATGGGTCGAAAATTTGTTCAAGCTGACGTCCACCCATGCCTTTGCCATTGTCTGAGTAAGTGATTTTTAGCATTTCACCCTGATCTTCAACATCAATTTTCATTAATCCTTTGGCTTTTTGTTCAAAACCATGGATCACCGAGTTTAAAATCAGATTGGTGAATATTTGTGAAATGGCACCAGCAGGGATCTTCAACTCAATATCTTCCGGGCAATTAATCTCGATAATATGGTTGTGTTTTTTTAGCTTCGGATACAGTGATTTGATGATTTCGTTGAGGTAAGTTTTAAGGTTGATCAAGCGGATGGCTTCGCTGGCCTGATCAACGGTGATCTGTTTAAAACTAGCGGTTAACTCAGATGCCCTTTGTAAATTGGACATCAGTAAAGACGACCCTTGCTTCATTTCTGAAATAAAGTTTTCGAGGGATTTTTGACTGAGGGTTTTTGAGTCAAAGGCTTCTTCAAGGGATTCGAGCCGTTCGGCTAAAAAGGTGATAGCGGTAACACCAATACCAATCGGGGTATTGACTTCATGAGTTAATCCGGCGACCAGACCGCCAATGGCTGCAAACTTTTCGTTTTGTACCAGACGGTCTTGAGCCTGATTAAGCTCATCAACCATTTTTTCGAGCTCTTGGCGTTTATGGGTCAATTCGTTTTCTTTTTGGCGGCGTTTGCTGATCTCTACCGTCAGTTCTTTTTGTTGTTGCTCAAGCTGATGTTTTTGTTGTTGCAGGTCAATCATTGCATGACTGAGGATCGATGTTTTGCGGGCAACCTCCTGCTCCAGTGTCAGGTTGTGTTTATCGAGTTTGTCATTACTTAACTGCAAATCATGTTTGGCCTTTTCAAGCTCTTGTTTATACTCTTGAACTTTGGTGATCAAACGGTTAAAAGCGGACTCCATGACATTAAGCTCATTGTCCTCAGCGCTATGAATATCCAGTCGCACTCCCGCTAAGTCGTCAATTTCGAGATCTTCAATCTGCTGAGTGAGTTCATTAAGCGGATCGGTTAAATGTTTTCTGAATGAATGTAAGAGCAGGAAGATCAAGAAGGCGGTTTTGATTAATGCATTACCGACCAAAAAGTAGATACTGATCAGAATTCGATTGATAACCACTTCACGGCTCGAAATCAAAGTCACATCACCAACATGAGTGGCACGCCCCGAAAATTCAAATATCAGTGGAAAAGAATAACCAAACAGGCCGGTGCGTGAATCGTCCAATGGCACCCCTTCAGAGATTAATTGATTACGATACTTTTCAGCAATACTTGGGACTCGCCCTAACATACTGATGGTATCTTGATTATCATCCCTGACGACTATGCCTTCAATCATTGGGATTGCTAGCAAACCCTCGGCGATGGTAATGGCCTGCTGGGTGTTTAGCTCCCAAATGGCCCGGGTGAGGCTGCCGCTGAAGGTTTTTTGTAAAGTCACCAGTTCGCCGATGATATGGCTTTTGCTGGTAATGTATTCGCCAAATACCTGAAAGCAAGTAACAGCAAACGTAAGCAGGAAATAAACAGATAGCACGGTGGCTAAAAGTTTGCGTGATAAACTTTTAGTTCGCATGTACTAGTCTCGAAGTCCCGAAATTAATAATTATTGATTTTACTAGAGGCATCAGTCACCATTTTTATTATGTTGTGAATATATTAAACTTAGCCAATTAGTCCTTAAAAATAAACTAAAAGCCCGGTTAATTCGCTTATAAACTATCTGTCGAGCGTTAGCGGTTAATAGTCATGTTCGACATTAACAGATTGTTATACATTTAGTTTAATACTATCAATGTGTTATATAACTGCCAAGGGAAAAACCTTTTTATTTCAAATTCTTGCTTTTTCTGCAAGCCTTTTGAGAATGACTATGTTAACTTAATAAATGACAGCGTTGACATTGGCTACGCAACTCAGCGGTTACAGTGACTGTAACCGACTAGTAAATAAAATAATAGCAGACAAATTTAAAAGCGTTAAGAAACTCATCAAGATGAATAAAATGATTATTATTACTACCAACACGATTATTACCACCACCATCCTCTTCGATGGGTGACGGCCTCGTGTTTGTTGGAAACAATGAAAAGCCCGGGGCCACAAACCCCGGGCTTTTTCGTTTTAAAGGACCAGTAGAATAGACACAGGATTAAGGTGTGCCAGTGATGGCTTGAAAATGACGAATAAAAAGCAATTAAATCTAAACAGACAACCCGGGAAGAAATGTATGAAAGTTTTAAAATTTGGCGGTTCATCGGTGGCTAACCCACAACTGATAGAACATGTTTGTCAATTAATTGCTACCGAATCCTCAACCGGCACCTTGACCGTGGTACTTTCAGCACCAAAAGGCGTAACGGACAGATTGGAAGAAATGACCGAAGTGGCTAATTTGGGTTATGACTATACCGATGCATTGAACCAGCTTAAGGATTTTTTGGCCGATTTGGTTGGTGGTTTCGCTAATGTACTGAGTTTGCCAGTTAGACAGAAGCTGCTGACTACCGTTGAACAAAAACGGGCGAAAATTGCCACTTTGCTCGAAGGAGTCAAGCTACTTAAGTTTTGCCCTGAACATGTGAGGGCTCAGGTGATCTCAAGTGGTGAATATATTAGTTCAAGCATTGCCACAACCTTGCTTGAAACCCAGGGATTTAATGTTGTTGAGCTGGACCCTATAAGCTGTATCCGCTGCTCTAGCGATTACCTCAGTGCTGAGGCTGATATTGAGGTTACCCGTGAGCAAATGGGCAATATAATTGCCGACAAAAAAGCCGATATCTATGTTATGCCCGGTTTTATTGCTGCTAATGCTCAAGGAGAGTTATGTACTTTGGGACGTAATGGCTCCGATTATACGGCAGCTATTGTTGCGACCTGCCTTAATGCTCAAATCTGTGAGATATGGACTGACGTGGATGGGGTATACAGTGCCGACCCGCGTATGGTTAAAGACGCCATCTTGATTGAACAGCTTTCTTATGAAGAAGCGATGGAACTATCCTATTTTGGCGCAAAAGTGTTACATCCTAAAACCATCAGTCCGCTGGCGACTAATGGCATTCCTTGTGTGATAAAAAATACTTTGGCTCCTCAAGTGCCAGGGACCCGGATCAGCATTGATGCCATGTCTAACCAAATTGTTAAAGCGATATCCAGCCTTGAACACTTAACGGTCATGACGGTCTCTGGTTTGGGCATGAAAGGATTGGTAGGCATGGCTAGCCGGGCTTTTGCCACGTTGGCGAAAAACAATATCGCTGTGGTACTGGTGACCCAATCGTCTTCTGAAACCAGCATCAGCCTGTGTATTCACCAGCATTCTGTCAGTCTTGCGCGGGAGTCACTGGAGCAGGAGTTTGAACTTGAGTTAGAAAACGGACGGCTTAATCCGATTGCATTGTTTCCTAAAGTAGCGATAGTCTCCTTGATTGGTGACGGGATGCGAGCCAAAAAAGGCACTGCAGCTAAATTCTTTACTTCGCTGGCTCAGGCGCGGGTGAACATTGTCGCGATTGCCCAGGACTCCTCAGAAGGCGCTATTTCGGCAGTAATAGAGCAAAAACACTCTAAAGACGCGATTAAGGTCTGCCACGAGAATTTCTTTACCCATATGCCTAGTGTTGATTTGTTTTTGGTGGGCTGTGGTGTGGTCGGTAGTGAGTTTTTACGCCAGATAAAAAAACAGCACCGCTTTTTATCCAGCCGCAATATCCGCCTTAACGTTTATGGTATCGCCAATAGTCGTAAAGTCCTGCTTAATACCGATGGCATTGGGCTGGATCACTGGGCCGATGATCTGAGTGAGAGTGAACATTGTTTTTCGCTGGATAACCTGAGTCGGTTTGTTCGAGATAATCATCTGGTCAACCCGGTATTGGTTGATTGCACCTCAAGTGAACAGGTTGCTGTGCAATATGCTGATTTTTTAGCCGCTGGTTTTCATGTAGTGACACCAAATAAAAAAGCCAACACTGGCTCCATGGCTTATTACCGAGAGCTGCGTCGTACCGCTCAGCAACAAAAACGCCGTTTTTTGTATGAGACAACCG
>JBLHHD010000139.1:0-7059 GCA_047614605.1 Alteromonadaceae bacterium | reverse complement strand
TAGAGCTAGAGAAATAACCTGAGGAAGAATCGATGAGATTTTGGAAAAAACGCAGACGTGCAAAGATCGCCCCTTTGTCTGAAGAGATTAGGCCTGCCATTTCTCTCGCACAAGCTTTGCATTCGAGAAACGACCAATATACACAAAGCACGGCCAAAGAGGCCCCCAAAACCGGGCAAGCTTTATTAGACAGCCATGGTTTTCCTGCGGATATCGTCGAAGCATTTAGTTTGACGGCAAAGGAAACCAATTGCGTGATTATGTGTCGCGCGCCTGGCGGTGCGGTGAAAACATTGGTGGAGCATGGCCACGATTTAAAATCATACCAGATAAAAGCAAAATCTTGTGATTGGGGGCCGATGAGTGGCTTCTTGTGTCAGCTGACTTGCTTTAATAAATACGGTAACGAAAAGATTGAATATAACGATGAAAACTACATCAAATATTTCGAGTTTATTCGAGATAACCAAAAAAATGACGAGGTGTTTAGAAAGGCCATTCAAGGCGGACAAACTGCGTTTATTCCACTGAAATTATTTGATCAGCGCAAAATCGATATTCTCGCTGATGTTAAATCAGGAATACTGGCTAAAAAAAGGCTGGACAACGGGAACGTTGTTGGCCTTGCGGAACATCGAGAAGATCCTGATATTCCTGATCGCAAGACTGCAGTGATGGAGTTTTTACTTAAAAAAGAAGGTACAAACTCTAAAGGAGAAATTCTATGGGGGGTTTATCACGGTCGAGTTGTATTCAGGAATAAGGATAATGCAAATAAATGGGAGAATTTTCTAAAAACGAAAATATCAACCATGAAAGAGACTGATAGTGGCTATAAGCTGATTAAAAAATCCGAACCTGGTGCTATGAAGGTGGAGTCGCTGATTGAAGTTCAACCAACACCGATGGCCAAGTTGGGTGATGCCAAGCCCTGTAAAAGCCCTAAAGCCCGTGAGCTATTAAACAAATTCAAAAATTACGAACTAGCAGAGTGCGGTGCTGGGACAAATATGTTCTACCCAGTATGTGTCGCGCAAAATCCATATCCGCCGTTTAAAGACAGAGATAAACGATCTGATGAGGAAGAGACAGCGACAGAATACGCCGAAGATGTCGCGCTTGCAAAAAAAGACCTATACAAAAATGCGGTCACTGGGGATTATGATTTATTTTCGGTCTGGCCTGTGCGCCCAAAAATTGGCTGGAAGGATTTACGCCGGTTCGGCGATTATACAATCACCCTTGAAGACAGGCAAGCGGCTAAGGCAGAAGAACGCTCTTTGAAAGAACGTAATGTTGATTTTTTTCTACGTGTCGGCGCAAAGCCATTTGCGCTGGAAACGCGAGCGCGTGAAGAAGTCTATATCGAAGTCATCCCGGGTTATAAAGAAATTGGCTTAAGAGAAGATACTGAAATCGGCAATATTAATCCGGCCGTTGCTGAGGTTGTGCAATATCTAAATACATTTATTTATTCGATGATGCTAGAAAAAGTAGGTGGTTCTGCCCCTAAGAAATACAACAAGAATATGCCGGAGCATAGAGCACGAGATCGCGCCCGACGTAATTTCAGTTATGCAAACGTTGCCTTTCACAGCGACGAAGGTGGCCGGCCGGGGATAGACGAAATTGATTTCCCTGTTGGCGTTTTCTTGCCGCCGAGCATGTTTAGCGACACAGATAAAAGCACAGATAGATTTACAGTGTTTGACGAACGTGAATATGATCGTTTCTTAAAGCTCTGTATGGTCTTACGTGATCACTGTTTTGTGATGTTCAACCATGTCTGGATCACACGATTATTTGCGCTGGTGGCAACACCAAAAGACCTGAAAAATGTCCCGGAAGGCACCACTAAGTATTTTAAGGAGGTAGCCGAAGAGCGTGAAAAAATGAAAGATGGCCCGCAATTGAAGGCGATTCGTAGCTTACTCTCAGAGCTGTTTTTAAAAGGTCAGCTGCGGGTTAAATTCCTGCTCGACTCCCAATCTACTTGGGGAGGCGTTGTTTCAGTGGGTAAAGACGTAGCCCCTGATATGGCTGGTCAAGAAGTTGTTATGGCGGAGAAATCAATGGATTCACTGTTAAAGGCTTTTATAGCCAGCACAGGAAAGGTACAAGCCAAGCATATACGGAAGGTGTTACAGGAAGCCAAAATCACCATCCCTGACCGCAGGCCAAAACCCAAACCAGAAGATGATGAATAGGGGATTTCATAACTGCCGTATGATCATTCAATCGAGTAGTCAAACGCATGACTGATAATTGGCTCTCATTAACGTCGATTAGCGATCAGTGTGCGCAGGATGTGTACAAGGCGCTGGGTGTTACCTCGTTACCTGAGCAAAAAGGCGATGGCGCTCTATTTGGCGTTGATTGCAAAATTGAAACGGTTGGCCTAAAGGCTGGTTCTGACTTATTGATCGTATGCGCTTGCCCGAAGGATAATGATTGGAATTTTGGCACGTGCTTCCCGTTGCTGCCCGGCGAATGGTACAAAGGAAACACCTTAAAACAGTTTAACTTACGGTTTCTGGGCCTAAAAAATGCACTTTGGACCTATGTATGGGCAAAAGGTGATCAGTTTAACGCCATAGAAGTAGCACTTGATGAAATTGGGTTGTTCAAAGACTGGCGAAAAAATCCGCTAACACATAAAAGCGTAGATGACTTAGGCCTACTAGAAACAGACTTACAGGCTGTTCCCAGGCCCAGCAATCAGATAACCGTCGGTGGCCAGCGTTTCGGTGGACCAAAAGCAGACGAAAATAAAGCACGAGATGCGCTCTTTATGTGGGGCAAGTTAGATGAGCCGTTGGGCGTTGCCTTAAAACAATTTAAAGCGTATTACGCAGAAGATGAATCGCAAGTATCAGAAGATGAAGCCGTGCACGACATGCCTCATGCCATTAAGGACCGTCTGGGTGACATGGCCAAGTTTTTGGGGAACTTGGATAAGTATTCATTCGTCAAAGTTAAGACGATTTATGCTCAGCCAGATGTAGGCGTTCAACTAACATCAGGGATTGCACGGCATTTGCAAGTTCAATTACCACCGCACAGCGGTACGTTTGGTCATGCACCCATCCAAATTCACGATGCTGCACTGACCTTTAGTGCGCCCATATATTATTCGCCACACAGTACGCAGATAGGTCTAAAAGGTGATTTAACGGTAGGCAATGCCAACATTCACGTTGAGCTGTATTATCCAATTGACGGCGAGTTGATAACGGCAAAGGGCAAATTCCTTGGTAGCCCTGAACATTTATTAGAGGGTAAGGATGCGCTGGGATTACCAGAACCAAAACCTGAGTTTAGATCAGATACTGAAATCGAAGTCGATCTTGAATTTTCGAAATATGATAAAAAATTAAATAAGCTTAGTTTTGATTTAGAGCTGCATAATAAACACTGGACGTTGGTGCCTGAACCGATCGCATTAGTATTGGAGGGGGTTTCTTTTCGAGTAACCATATACAACCCAACCGTTAAGAAAAGCCGAATGATTACCGCTGAGCTTAGTGCTGAAGCCGCGTTTGGTGAAAGCAGTGATGGCGATGCATCGCTGAGGTTAATTTGCGGTGGATCCTACCCCAGCGCAGACTTATTTCTACAGGCTAAGAATGAAATTCCGGTGGGTAAGCTACTCGAGAAATTACTCGGCCCGAATGAGGGACTGGATAAATTAACCATTGCCAATTTGCGCTTAGAATACAATTACCGCAGTGGTCAAATGGGCATGATGTTTGACGTACCAGAGCAATGGGAGGTTGTGCACGGCTTTAAAATATCGGAAATTAGTTTTCGTCTACAAGGACGCGGTGCATTTAGCGGCGGCTTGGCTGCAAAGATACAAATTGGACAATTAAGCTTATATCTAACGGGGCTTTACGATCAGGCCTGGCAGGTTGAGGGCAATACCGAGCCGGGTAAAGAGATTCACATCGATGATCTACTTAAAGATTTGGCGCATAAATTTGGCGCTGATACTAATGGCTGTGCAGCGCTAGAAGGCAAATCACTCAAAGACCTGCATATCTATTTCAACACCGGTAGCAAAGATTTCATCTTCAGTGGTGAGGTTGATTTGGATATGGAGGGAACAACCCTCAAAACCGTTGTGTCGATTACCATCAAACACTTAAACGATGGGTCGGTCAGTAAAACATTCAGCGGTGTCATTCATTTCGAAGTGGGCAAGGGTGAAAAGGCAGTAACACACGAATTCGATGTGGTGTTTGATAAGCGAGATATCAAACTTGCAAATAATCCCAAAGAAGATATCAGTACGTTGATCGCGGGCTATCGCGCCGACCCTAATCACCCCTTGGCAATAAAAAATTTAGTCCCCGAGGGATATAAAAATTTCGCCCCGCCGATTGACGTGCTTGGTGCCTTTATTGCACACCAGAGCAGTAAATCAAGTGGTGTGCCAAAAAAGAAATGGTTGCTTGGATTAAGCCTAGATGCGGGAATTGATCTATCTAACGTCAAATTACCAAAAATACCGATGATGGGTGCGGGCGGCCCACCAAAATCACTGAAGCTTGAGCTTCAAGTATTAGTGTCAACTGGCAAGGGCGTATTTGAACCAGAAGAGCTGGCGGTGATTGGCGGCTTAAATGCCACCGGTAACGTAAGCGTACCAGCACGGATGCGGGAAGCTTCTGCAGTTGCCTGCACTATTTTGATGGATGGCATGACGGTGGCTTTAGATTTACCGATCAAGGCATCAAAAAACAAGAATAAGCCGTTTGTTCATGATGAGGAGGCGGCCAACCCAAGTCAACCTCCTGTATTACCCGGTGCGCCACATGCAGTAGCGGTAACACCACATGACAATACCAAGTGGGTTAAGATCCAAAAAAACTTCGGGCCGATTCATATTGAGCGCATCGGGCTTAAGTATCAACCCACGGGCAGTTTGCTATTTATTTACCTAGACGGTAGTTTAACCGCCGGATCATTAACCTTGTCACTAATGGGGCTGGGCGTTGATACGCCGTTGACCGAGTTTGACCCGCATTTTCATATCAGCGGCATTGGCATTGAGTATAAAGGCGGTGATGTTGAGCTTGGCGGCGCATTCTTAAGACAACAGATTCCAGACCCTGACCCAAATAGCAAGAAAACTATTACCGCTTATGCGGGTGAAGCGGTGTTACGTACTGAGACATTGGCCTTATCGGCCATCGGCTCCTACTTTAAATACAAGGGTGATTCATCCCTATTTATTTATGCCTTGTTGGAATACCCGCTGGGTGGGCCGCCTTTTTTCTTTGTCACTGGCTTAGCCTGCGGGTTTGGTTACAACCGTCGAGCGATTGTGCCTCAGGTTGAACAGGTGCATACCTATCCTTTGGTCTCGCGCGCCATCGCTGGACCGCAGGCAAACAAAGGGGCCAAACCAAACCTCGCGGCTGAGCTGGCCTCACTTGAGGCTTATATCCCACCTGAACTGGGGGAAATGTTTTTGGCGGTTGGGGTTAAATTTAGCTCCTTTGAGCTAGTCGCTTCTTTTGCGTTAGTCATCGCGCAATTTGGCGAGCAAAGTCAATTTGATCTGGTTGGTGTATCTCATTTACAGATTCCTTCTAAAGCTGCGGGCGGCCAACCCGGTTCTTTGCTGGCCGAAATATATATGAATTGGAAGGCCTACTTTCGCCCTGACGAAGGTGTGGTGGGGCTAAAAGCATCATTGGCACCGGGCTCATATATTCTAAGCCAAGATTGTCACCTCAGAGGTGATTTCGCCTATTTTGCTTGGTTCGGTGGAGAGCACGCTGGTGATTTTGTATACACGCTAGGGGGATATCATCCCGATTTCAAAAAACCACCCCATTACCCAGATGCCAAACGTCTAGCCTTCAACTGGGTGCTGTCTGCGGCCAATTTAAATTTAAAGGGTGAAGTTTATTATGCCCTTACCGGCCACGCTTTTATGGCGGGGGGCGCGCTGGATGCCACCATAGAAGGCGGCTTTGATATCGGCATTGCAGGTATAGATTTTCGTGCTGATTTGCATATCGGCGCTGATTTCATGATTACCTGGCAACCCTTTCATTATGACGGGAAAGTCAATCTTGATCTAAAAATTGATATATCCGCTCATTTGTTCTTTTGCTCCAAACATTTTTCATTGGATGTGGGCGGCGACATGCATCTGTGGGGGCCAGAATTTGCTGGAGAGGCAAAAATCTATTTAAAGGTTTGGGTTATTCGCCATACACTGGATGTTAAATTTGGCCATGGGCCACCGCAATTGCGGCCCATTAATTGGGACAAGTTTCATCTGGCTTTTTTACCCAAAACGAAAACTGACCCTGCGAAGTCCAAAGCCATTGCCAAGGTCGATGAACATGCAGTATGTGGTGTTTCAGTTAAAAGTGGTTTGATTAAAACCAGTGGTGAACGTTGGGTGATGAATGCCAAGGAATTTTGCTTAGTGACAGATTCAGCCATTCCGATTACTGACGCACAATGTGGTGATAGCCCGGCATTACTGCGTGGCGCGTTTTTCTCTGATGGACAAGGTGAAGGCGCGCACCTTGTTACCGAAGTTGAAAGAGATTTTGGAATTGCATCAATGGGTGTGACAGCAGATGGTTTGACGACCACGCATCATATTGAAATTAAACTTGATGAAAAAGATAACGTAGAAGAACTATTTCGCTGTGAGCCTGTACTAAAACAATTGCCGGCAGCGATTTGGGAGCAGCCAGATTTTGTTGAAGGCTCTAACGAAGAGTTTCTGCAGAAGCCTAAAACAAACCCCGATCGTTTGTTAATTTCAAAGGTATTATGCGGCGTTAAAATATACCCAGCTATATTACTCAAAGAACATAAAACTTTTTCTGTAGAGCGCGGTGAATTACTATACGAAGTGGGAAAACCCATTATCGGTGCCTATCAGTGGGAGGATATTCCCAGCTTTAAATCCAGAGCGAGCATTCCAACGGCTAACAGGCCCGCAGATGAGAAAAAGAATATCACCACCTACCATGACATCCTTAAAGAACTAGGCTTGCAAAATGATGCTGTTCGGCCGATCTATCC